>JAOZLI010000430.1 GCA_029934915.1 Desulfocapsa sp.
AAGACAGGAACAGACGGAAAAAGAGAAACGTCAGTATGCGGAATAAATCGTGATCCTGAAAAACGAATCATAAATTCCTGATTTACGTTGAGTTCAAGATAGGTAATTCGTGAGACAATGCTTTCACATTCAAGACGTGCATCCTCGTCAAGCAACACTTTTTCTGCTCCTGCAAGGGAACTGTTTCCGATGGGCCGATAAACAGAGAGAGGGAGATCCGGCAGCATTCCCAGTGTTATTGCCCGTTCAGGATTAATATGTCGTCCAAATGCTCCAGCAACTGTAATTTCTTCAAGATCTGCAAATGCAAGGCCCACCTGATTGGTCAGTGTCTTCAGGATTGCATACATTGCCGCCTTTGAACGGATCATGGCATCAAGATCTATCTGCTCCAGCACAACATCATCATCTTCGTCAGAACCAACTGTCGCCAAAACAAAACACAAATCACCATCACGTTCCACCAGATGTTTCTGCATAAAAGCCAGTCGTTTAGGATCTGTCTCCTGAGACGAATCTCTGAACTTGCCTCGAATATCTATAATTCTGGTTAGATATAATGCTGCCACCAGATCAATCAGCCCCGACCCACACAACCCAATGGGTGCTCCTCCACCGATAGTTCGGTATTCCACCTTATAGTTCTCAGGATCGATTGCAACATATTCAATAGCACCAGGCCCAGCACGCATCCCCATTCGTGCGACGCCCCCTTCAAGGGCAGGGCCAGCAGCTCCCGCACAAGCGATAAGCCACTCAGAGTTCCCAAGCACCACTTCGGCATTAGTTCCCACATCTATCAGCATTCTAGTCTTATCAGATCTAGCCATGCCGGATGCCAGGATCCCTGAAATCAGATCCCCCCCAAAATAACTCCCGATGGATGGCATTACAAACACTGGTGCCACTTCACTGATTACAAGATTTAACTGCCCGGCCTCTATCCCATGAGCCCTGTTAAAGAGAGGAATATACGGTTCCCGGCAAAGTGTGTATGGATCAACGCCAAGAAAAAGATGCGTCATGGTCGTATTGCCAGAGACTGACAGGGCACGGAGTTCACCCACTGCTATCCCTGCCTTATCGGCCAGTTCTTCTGCAAGCTTGTTAATTGAAGAGATAATGACATTTTGCAACTCGCTTAAGCCCGGATCCTGAAAATCAGAAGCTAAAGGTTTCTGCTGCCGACGAAGCCCTGTGGCATGATGAATACGGCTCAGAATATCAGCACCAAAGGCAATCTGTTCATTCTCCAGATTGGCCGTAGCAATTGCCTCACCGTTCTGCAAATTAAGAAGCGTTGCTTCAAGATGGGTCGTGCCAAGATCAAGGGCCATGGCTGCTATAACAGGTGGCTCTTCAGCACTAAAGCCGACCATACTTCGGCTATGCTCTGCATTATTCAATAGAGCAAAACCCTTAAATCCTGCATCACGAAAATTTCTCGCCACCATTGTCATACATGATAGTGGGACAAGCAGAGGTCGATCGTCATCCAGACTATTTGTCACAGCCTGATGCAAACGATCCAGATCCGCTGTATTGTCGTTTAGATCCGGGGCATTGGCCTCCACCTGTACTGCAGATACAATTGCTTTCATTTTCCTCTCTAATTCGCCATTTTCTTGACGTTATATGTTTATGATGTTACCTAGAATATTATTACTAATTTACCGTAAGCCCTGTTCTGTTCTGTAAACGTTTACCAGTGCGCCATATTGGTCCCTTTCGTTCTGCGTAGCATATGCAGTTATATGTGAGCAGAGCGAAAGGAACCAAGATGGTGTGCTGATGAACGTTTACCCTGAAAACATACCCTATTTAATACAATAATCTCAAACAGAATGGAAAAAATTATTGCCATAGCACT
>JAOZLI010000431.1 GCA_029934915.1 Desulfocapsa sp.
GCCGCTGCTGTTTTCAGTACTTCCCTTCTGGTGACTTTCATGATTTCATTCTCCTATGAAAAATCCGACGATCAGCATGTTATTGCTTTTTGGACTCTGATTTTTTGTATGCCTCGTGATGCAATGAATTCTGATGAAACAGATGACAGCCATAACAATTGGGTTCGAGACCAAATTTCTTCTCCATCCGTTTCATCGCCGGATCATGACATTTTTGACAAACAGCTTGAGGATCGGGAACAACGGCAAAAGGAACAGATCCTTTTCCATCGGGTTGGCCATGACAGACAAAACATTTCATCAGCTGGACACCATGTTTTGACTCATACCAGTTCTGAGCCACACGAGGCGTTACCAACTGGTGACAGGCATAACAATCTGCAGCATCGTCCGGAGCTTTTAAATGTTTGAAAGTCTTGGACTGTGCATCGGATGCAACAAAGGAAAAGAGAAGCGCAGTGGCAGCAATCCCAGCTGTCAATAATGTATCTTTCATTATTCTTTCCCTCCCTTGGCATCTGCAGCCGGGTTATCAGCAAGTTTCTTGGCAAACTCTGCTTTGATCATCAAATCCATATCAAATTCAGGAAGATGAGCGATATTAACATGACAGCCGGAGCAGGTTTTTCTGGTTGAACCATTTTTACCTAAGAAGGCATCATGAGCAAGCCCACCAAGTTGTGAAACAGGTCCATCCCCCTTGGCATTCTTCGTCAAATCCTTATGGCATTCCTGACATTTCGCGGTGATATCGGTCAGCCGTGCATTTTTTTGCATCTTGGCGCGATCAAAAGTTCCAGGCTCAAATATTTTCTTGTCATAGTACTCGTCACGAGCATAATAACTTGTCAAAGGACTGAAGTGAAAAACATGGCACTGCTCACAGCTAATCACTTTCTTATCCTTATCAAAGGCGTGGCTGGAGTATTTCAGCTCATGCTGATACTGTTTTACGTCATGACAGCGCATACATTCTTCCACCGCAGGTCTGTCTCCTGCAGAGGCACTGCTTCCCATGGCCATGACCAGGCCAAAGGCGACTGCCAACCCTGCAACTTTTGCCAAATAGATTTTCTTCATACCCCTACTCCTTTTTTTCCTGTTGCTTTTGCAGTTTACGTTCTTTCAAAATCCTCTGCGATTCTTCCAGTGGTACAACTTCAACTCCAAAATAATCTTCTTCTGCTTCGGTTTCTGCAGCATCATATATAGACATTCCCAACGGGTTTCTGTTGGCTACATTATTGCCATTTTCTCGGTAATTGCTGCCATCACCTCGGTAGGCATCCGGCATCCGCGGATACTCAGCATTTTGTGGAGCATTAGTGGACGCACAGCCTATAACAAACTGTAAAAGGAATGATGCCAGTAATAAGTTCTTTATCATTGAGGTTCCAGACTATTGTTTCAGGTATTTTTTGGATAACATATCTGATTGAATCATCACATAATTGTCACTCATGAGTTCTTTTTCTGACTTTTCAAGTGTCCCGTCCTCTTCCATTTTCTCTATCATCGTGGTCATGGTATCGACATTTTCAGACGAGCTGAATTTCACGGTGGCAAGAATAATAAGCTTATCAAGCATTCCCTCAGCTTTAGCAGAGCGATAGAGATCCTCTGAAATGAGGCCGTCCGCACCATAACTCCAGTAGATTATCTTCCCATGAGCCTCTGCGGTAGGTTCACCATACTGCATCATAAGAGTCCCGACGGTGGCCTTAAAATCATCCTGGGTTGCAGTTTTGTTTCTTTTGTAGACAGCAAGCACAACATGTGTTGTATCATCTGCAATAACAAACAAGCCATTATCTTTAAACTTCACGGTTCCAGGAACTGATTTATAAGCATCATCCTTTTTTGCAATTT
>JAOZLI010000432.1 GCA_029934915.1 Desulfocapsa sp.
GATTTCGAATCCTGTCTGCATGGCCTTTGATGAGCTGCTCACAAATATCATTTCCTATGGATATAATGATAGAGCACGTCATGAGATCGGCATCAAGGTATCCTTAATTCATGACGCTGTCATTATTGTTATTACAGATGACGGCCTGCCCTTTAATCCTTTTACACGGGAAGAACCTGATACAGAACTTTCAATTGAAGAGAGAGGAATTGGCGGCCTTGGTATCCATTTGGTGAAAAATGTCATGGATGAATTTTACTACAAAAGGCATGTTGATAGAAATGTTATTACCATTGTCAAAAATATAACGCATGTAAAATAGCGCTTTTGTTTTCTTGATATTCAGTTCTGGATACAGCTATAGCCAAAATGTTCAGGGCCATGATTCTGCATTTAGCAGATAAAGTAAGCAGTTCTACTCAAGGAGCAACAGCAGAACTTAAGCCATTAATCAGCACAGGAGATATATATGGAAACCTTATTTACTGAAATGAACAACTATCTGGTTGTTATCCCAAAAAAAAGACTGGATACCAATAATTCGCCGGAGGTCGCAGAAACGATTACGGAAAAGATTGAAGCCGGGGAACGAAAAGTTGTCTTTGACCTTGGCCGGACTGATTATGTTTCCAGTGCCGGCTTACGTGTCATCCTTGTCACCGCAAAACTGCTCAAATCCCAAAATGGCAAAATGGCATTATGTAATGCCAATGACCAGATTCTGGAAGTCCTTGAAATAAGTGGTTTCCACTCAATCGTCAAACATTTCAACAGCCTTGACAAGGCCGTTGAATTCGTTTGTGAATAAGACCTTCCCTTAACAAAAGGAGAATAACAATGCAGATAAGAAGGTTCGCGGTTGTATTGGTTGCCCTGCTGTTCATGTCATTGAGTTCTACCAGTTTATATGCGGCTCCATTCAGCGAGCGCTGGGAGAATTCCGACCCCTATGGCGTTTTATTTAACCAGTATGATCCCAATTTCTACACGGGTTTTGTCCCCAGGGTGCAGAACAAAGAAAATATTACCATCTTCCTGGGGCGTGGTAACCAGGTGCGTATACGCATAGTGCTTACCGATGACAGTATTAATCACTATCTCGAAGACCAGGTGGCGCGTCATGCTCTGTATAAGGAGGTGATCGACAAAAAAGTCATTACCCTGACCACCAACAAATCCTGGGAATTGTATGATGTAAGAATTCAGGAGGAAAAGCTTTCAGATCTTGTCGCCCGTAAGACTGCTTTGAGTTCTGAAGAATGGTATCAGGTTAACCTGGATGCCATCGACAGACTCAATCCCGGGAGACTACATCATATCCAACGTGATTTCAGTACAATGACTGTTGATTTTTCCTCCTCACTGAAAAGCGAAGCGCCAAAAAGCCTTGAAGATAAGCTGGTTCTGATCAATGATTTTTTTCCATATCGCATCTATATCACAGACCTGACGGAAGAGCAGGATGCGGTATTCGCTGAACTTATCTCCCTGGCAAAGGCGAATGACAACGCTGCCTTTGCTGTAAAAGCCGAAGCGTTTTTCAGGGATATCACAGCAAATCAGTATGCCATCAGTGAGGGCAAACTTGATTTTTACGAATTTACCACTGTATTTCCTGCCGGAACCTATGATGCCACCACAACATACAAGGGGCATGCCATACCGCGTTTCTCCACCACCGGAGTATGGACTCTTATTCCCCGTAACCATGGAATCGGCGATACCGGCATGGTTGATTACATTTCCAAGGCAGGCTATTACGGCCTGATGCCTATGCTGCCCTATCAATATGCAGGCGGCGCATCCTATAACGCCTTTCACAACCCCGGTATCAGCAACTGGATGGGCGGGCATCCGTTGAT
>JAOZLI010000019.1 GCA_029934915.1 Desulfocapsa sp.
TCATTTCAAAAATTCTTGTCTACCAACTTGTACACACTTTCTTAAAACTGGATAGTCAGCCAACAACGGATTGTCCACTATCCTAGCAAGAGAGTTCAGAGCTGGTGTTAAAAATTGTTTAAAAAACGGTTTTCCACGTTGTTCACTTAAGAATGAAAAAGCACCAACAATCTGTAGATTTCTATGCAAAGCAAGGAATGTATAGTCTCGGTTAAAATTATCCTGAGTATCTTTTGTAATATTTTCTAATGTATTCTGATACAACTCAGACAGTTCTTCCTGGAGTTCAACAGATAATGCCACATACGGATCAATCAACAATGACGCCAGATCATAGGCCAGTGGCCCCAGCCTGCCTCCCTGAAAATCTATAAAATGCGGAATCTCAGCAGAGATCATAATATTACGGGATTGAAAATCCCGATGCAGAAAATAGTCGGCTGAAATCGACGCTGTTTGGGTGGCCAAATGCTCAAATTCCTCATCTAAACCAATGGGCTTGTCTTGCCCAAGCAATTCCTGCCAAAAGGCCCTTAAAAAATAACCGGATTCCCGTTCAAGTATCAGCTGTTTGTCATATTTGGGGGTATCCCAACACCAGTCAATATTAAATGATTCTGCACCAGATATCTGCATGGTGACAAGCGCTTCTATCACCTGTATATATTGATACCGAACAGCAGCAGTATTCCCTTCTTCCTTTCTCTTTTGCAGAACAAAATCATGGAGTTTACAATCCCCAAAATCTTCAAAGAGCAGGATTGATGAATCCGCATCCCAGCCATATTGTCTCGGCACTGGGATATTCTTACTCTGCAAATGCAATCCAATAGACCGAGCAGCCTTTGCCTCAGCGATATTCTGTTCGTCAAGACAGGGAGGAGCAACGGCCAGACAAAGGCTTTCACCCTGCTTTGTAATTCGCCAGAATTTTCTGCTTGAGCCATCCCCTGCCAAGGGAGTGATAGTGAGTAAGTCCTGCTCTTTTCCAGATATCAGCCCATTATCCCGCAAAAGGTCACAAATCATAGAAAGATAATTACTTGTATTATGCTTGCTTTCATTTTCTTTTTTCATACAAACAATGTATTCTTCACTAGGGAATAAAGGCAAGAATATTTTTCATAACAGGCAACAGATGACAGCAGTCACCAACATTTTTCGTGATTCACTTCTTAACAGAGATGATTTCACTATCACCTTTGAGCTTGTTCCAGGCCGAGGTTCCGGCGGCAGACGTCTTGAAAAAATATTATCCCTGGTAGAAAGCGCAAAAACAGACGGAAGAATCAAAGCCTTTTCCATAACTGACAACCCAGGCGGTCATCCAGCTCTTTCTCCCAGTTCCTTAGGGCTTGATATTCAGGCCATGGGTATCGAACCTCTTCTTCATTTCTCCTTAAAAGACAAAAATCGCAACATGGTGGAAAGCCAGCTCTTTGAATGGTATCGCCATGACTTACGCAACATCCTGGCTCTTGGAGGCGACTATCCGCGCTACGGCTTTAAAGGGCAGGCAATGCCTGTTTTCGACCTTGATTCCACCCAGCTACTCAACTTGATTCAATACCTGCGAGGAGATTTTGCTGTTAAAAAGGGCGCACCCGGCCAAAAAATGGGCCTTCCACCCATGGATTTTTTTGCTGGATGTGTCGTTTCCCCCTTTAAGACGCTGGAATCGGAGCAAGTCTGGCAATATGTAAAACTTCTTACGAAAATCAACAACGGCGCGGAATTTGTCATTAGCCAGCTTGGCTTTGACATGCAAAAATACAAAGAACTCGTTCGCTTTATCCAGGATCAACAAATTGATATCCCGGTTATTGCCAATGTGTTTGTTCCAAACCTTAGCGTTGCCCGCATTATGAACAAAGGCCTCGTCCCAGGCGTACTTTTCCCGGATACACTCCTAAACATAATGGAACAGGAGGCAAAAACCAGCGACAAAGGTGAAGAGGCCAGGCTCATCCGTGCTGCAAAAATGATCGCAAGTCTACGTAAAAGTGGTTACTCAGGCGTGCATATCGGTGGAAACAACTTACATTTTGAAGCAATTTCCTTCCTCCTGGATCAGGCTGAACTGTTCTCGAAACAGACGGAACATGAGAATATCCATTTTCCACAGAAAAATACATGGTACCTGCATGAACATTGCAAAAACAACGGCAGTCGAAAAACAACGTTTCTCTTTCGAAGCAATGATGTAATCCATCGTCAGTTTTTTACTCCAAAGGGTCCATTTTTTTCTGTCACAAAGTCCATCAGTCTCACTTGCAAGAAAAACAATCTCTTGCGGAAACTGTACACATTTATTGAACATCTCAGTAAAAAGTTGCTGTTTCGTTGCAGAATGTGCGGTGATTGCACACTTTATGAGTCAAATTATCTCTGTCCACAATCAGGATGCCCCAAAAGAATGATTAACGGTCCCTGCGGTGGGTCAATAGATGGTTTTTGTGAGGTGTACCCCAAAGAACGCGTCTGTTTCTGGGTGCGTTCCTTTCATAATGGAGCAAGCCCGGATTGCAGAAAATTCCAGCAAAACAAACTCTTGCCACCAAAAGACTGGGCCCTCAATCAAAGTTCATCCTGGTTAAATTACTTTTCAGGAAAAGACCATAACCACCTAGGGTAACAGCCAAAATGTCATCCTTAAAAATTCAACTGGGTCTCACCCTCACAATCTTATTAAGCCTTGCAATGTTTCTATTTGGCCTTGTTCTCTTAATGCTCTGGCAACGCAGTGCCATTAAGCAGGAAATAATGGCAACTGAATATTTTATGGAATTTGCAGCAGACTCAATAAAGAGCAATCAAGATGAGCCCGTTCTTTCAACAGGATTATCACATTTTTGGAAAACAAATAATGTTCATTGCCTGCAATGGAACAGTACAGGCACCTCTGCTACCCAGTCACTTGGCAACTGTCCTGATAAGATATCCCTTACGCCACTCCTGAACAACGCAAAAAGCAATTCTAACACAACAAGTTTTACAGGAATGCACTGGAATGGTTTCTTCTTCAGCAGAGAATACCTTCTCATGGCAATCCCTGTTCAACAGCCTGACAATGATATTATTGCCATCGGGGTTATCCGTTCCCTTGAACAGATTTACAACCCCATTAAAAATATTCAAAAAATATTTTACGCATACCTGGCAATAAATTTACTTATTTTTGTAACCATTGGTTTTACACGTCTTATCCATCTGGTCATTCGCCCCATACAACACCTGGCACAACTTGCAGATTCTCGAACTACCCAGAATGACTCGACTCTCTTCTCGGAAGGTCGATGGGGTGAATTCACGAAACTTTCATCAAGCCTCAACCGTTTGGTTTTACGCATTGACGGCGACAAACAACAACTACAGACTACGGTTCAATCATTACAGGAAGCCAATAAAGAACTGCAAAATAATCGCGACGAGATGGTCCGAACAGAAAAACTGGCATCCATTGGCAGATTATCTGCCGGTCTTGCCCATGAAATTGGCAACCCTCTGGGAATTATTCAAGGATATGTTGATCTGTTAGCCGACGACACATTGGATGCAGAGAGCAGAGAACTTTTCAGTAAAAAAGCTATTCAGGAACTTGATCGAATCAACAGTTTAATCAGAAACCTGTTGGATCTGTCTCGTGCCCCTTCAACGTCGGCTAATAGCCAGGTTAATATTCATACTTTGCTCCAAGATAGTATTGATGCCATTCGCATACGAAAAACATCCATTGAAATCAATTACAAAACCGATTTTACTGCCACTGATTATATGGTTCGTATTAATCCAGATAGCCTACGTCAGGTTTTTCTCAATGGCATCCTTAACGCCATTGATGCCATTGAAGAACAGGCAGAAAACAAAGAGGGAATAATACTCTTACATACAGCTAACAAATCTGATGACACCATACACATACGAATCATGGATAATGGCGCTGGGATTGACAAAAAGGATATGGATTCTCTATTCGATCCATTTTTCACCACCAAAGAAGTGGGAAAAGGTACAGGCCTGGGATTAGCAGTGGCTCATAATATAATAAAAACCTGTGGTGGCACACTGAAAATATCTTCCACTGCCAGCAAGGGTTCAACACTCCATATATCTTTGCCTTTGGGAACAAATCCATATAGGAAAACGTAAATGACAGAAATGCAGCGACTCCTGATTATTGATGATGAAGAGAACATGCGACACATGCTCTCCGTAGTGACTGCTAAGGCTGGTTTCCAAGTCACCATAGCAGAAAACGGGGAACAGGCTCTTGCTTTTCAAAAGAAGGCGCACTTTCCTCTCATTCTCTGTGATTTAAAGATGCCCAAAATGGATGGTTTACAATTCCTCAAGTCCCTTGAACATTCTACACCTGCTCCCCTTGTTATTATGATGTCCGCTTATGCCACCATTGACGATGCGGTAGAGGCCATGAAAAGCGGTGCCTATGATTTTATCACTAAGCCTTTTAAAACAGCAGAAGTCCTTCTTGTTCTTGAGAAAGCCACTGAACACCTTGCATTACGCCAGGAGAACGTCAGGTTAAAACAAAAAGTCAAAGAACTCGAAGGGGCAAAGACAAATCATTTCCAGGAAATCATTGCCCATTCTGCCAAAATGAGAGCCCTACTTGATCTCACTAAAAAAGTAGCCAAATATGACACCACAGTCCTGATCACCGGGGAATCCGGAACTGGTAAAGAACTTATAGCACGGGGAATTCATCAAAATTCGGAACGTAAAGACCAGACCTTTATTGCGGTAAACTGCGGTTCCATCCCGGAAAATCTGCTGGAAAGTGAGTTCTTTGGTTATACAAAGGGCGCGTTCACCGGTGCCGACAAAGATCGTATAGGCCTGTTTGAAGAAACTGACCAGGGAACCCTGTTTCTTGATGAAATTGCAGAACTGCCTCCGAGCCTGCAAGTAAAACTTTTACGCGTTTTACAAGAACAGGAAATACGACCGGTTGGAAGTGTAAAAACAAAAAAAATTCATTCCAGGGTCATTACTGCCACCGCAAAGAACCTTGAAGAAGAAGTAGCAAAGGGGAATTTCCGTGAAGATCTTTTTTACCGGTTGAACGTCATGACTCTTAGCATTCCACCGTTACGGGAGCGCAAAGAAGATATCCCTTATCTTTGTGCCCATTTTATTTCCCGTCTCAACGCCAAGATGAATCTCAAGATAGAAAACGTGGCACAGGATGCCATGACCATCCTTTTAGGCCGAGACTGGAGAGGAAATATCAGAGAATTGGAGAACTGCCTGGAACGAGCGGCCATTGTCGCAGATTCTCATCAGATACTTGCTGAAGATCTCAGCCCTGGACGGAAGATTACGGCATCGGATGAGCCATTACATGAACTCCTTGGTACATTTTCCTTAAAACAGGGAAAAAAGATAATGGAAAAGAAAATGATTGCTCAGGCACTTGAAGTGAGTAAAGGAAATAAAAGTATGGCTGCCAGAATGCTTGAAATCAGTTATCCTTCGTTGCTGAACAAAATCAAGCAATATATGATTTGATATGAAATTCATTTTCTGGATATACCAGCTCCTCTGGTTTGTTGCCATTCCCCTGGCACTGCGTTCACCACGTTTACAGGAAGGTGCGGACGAACGCACTTTACAAAAAGTCAACTTTCAAAAAGTGGACATCTGGATCCATGCAGCCTCTGTGGGAGAGGCATTTATCGCACGACAAATCGTTCAGAATTTTCCTGAAACGGAACATTTTACTATTCTGATTACCACCAACACCCGCCAGGGGAAAGATATCCTGGAACAAGAATTTCAAGACCTGCAACACCAAATCACTGTGGTTTATATGGTGTTTGATCAGCCATCCCTTGTGAAAAAAGCGGTGGCCATAGCGAATCCTGCACTGCTTGTTCTTATTGAACTTGAGATATGGCCTGCCCTGATGGCTGAGATGAAAAGAAAAGACATCCCTATACTGATAGCCAACGGTCGCATGACCCGAAAAAGCTTTCAAGGATATAAAAAGGTAGCGCCACTCTGGCGGCGCCTTAAACCTGAAACCATTCTTGCCATTTCAGATGAGAATAAAACCCGTTTTCAGCAACTTTTTCAGCAATCCCAAACCTTCAATGTATCAAATATCAAATTCGACCGCATCCGGGAATGTCAAATTATAAGCAGAGATAATCACAACAGACAGTCCCTGGTTCTCGCCTCAATTCGCAAAGAGGAAGAAGAGCAGGTTCTATACATAATTGAGACGCTGATACAACAGTTTCCACATCTGACAATCGATCTGTTTCCCCGTCATTTGCACAGAGTTCCAGCCTGGGAACAACTGCTGCAAGCCCAGCACATCAACTACGCAGTGAAAAGCAGGGGATCACAGGCCAATACATGTCCGGTTGTTATCTGGGACCTGTTTGGCGAGTTAATTAATGGCTACCAGCGCGCAGACGCTGCCTTTATTGGTGGCAGTCTTGCTGATTTAGGCGGTCAGAATTTTATAGAAGCCTTTATGAACGGTATCATCCCTGTCACCGGCCCTTCAATTTTTAATTTCCTCTGGGCTGGAGAAACGGTTTTCACAGAAGGCCTGGTCAGGAAAGGACACAACAAAGAAGAAGTTGTGGAATTACTGAAAGATTCACTTAACAACCCGCCAGACAGACAACGACTCCAGGAAAAAGCAAACAACTATATTCGTTTACAACAAGGTGGGAGTAGAAAAACCTGTCAGCATATTGTAAGGTTGCTAAAGGGTCCGTCAGAACCAATTCGTGAAAAGACCTGAATAACCATGAAGCGCATGAAGAACATAAAGGTAAAAGACCGAAATATTACCTTATCATATAGTCGTATCACAGAATTATACCCAATGAAAATAATCGCTATAATCCCCTCACGCTACGAATCAAAACGTTTTCCCGGTAAAGCTCTGGCCCTGATTAATGGAAAACCCATGATTAACCGAGTCTACGAGCAGGCTCAAAAAAGCAAACTTATTGATGCTGTCTACGTGGCCACTGACAGCAAAGCCATTTACGATTCCATTGTGGATATAAATGGCAATGCAATTATGACCTCGGACCGTTGCAGTTCTGGAACAGACAGGGTTGCAGATGCTGCCAGAACCTTGAATCTTGAGGAAGATGACATTCTCATAAATATTCAGGGAGATCAACCCATTTTACAGGCAGAATGTTTAAGCGAATTGGTTCAGCCTTTTTTTGACACAGCAGATCTTCCCATGGCAACACTCGCCCATGCAATGCACAACGAAGATGAAATCAATGATCCCAACAATGTAAAAGTAATTATAGACGCCAAGGGTTTTGCCATCTATTTTTCACGGGCAAAGATCCCCTTTAATCGTGACCAAAAAGAGTCAGTTCAATATTATAAACATATTGGAATCTATGCCTACTCCAATGCATTTCTGCAAACCTTCACAAAACTGCCTCACGCCCCCCTTGAAGATATCGAAAAACTCGAACAATTACGAGCCATCCACAATAGACACAAGATTGGGGTAACACTCACCACATTCGATTCGCCCAGCGTGGATGATGCTGCGGACATCGCTAAGATTGAGGCAACACTTGTAAATGGTGAATAGGCTCTCTTTGCCTACAAAATCCCCTTTCTTTATCCTCATAGAGAGGTATTATGGTGGATTGCACCTAACACAGTTGTTTTTATAAAATACTTGAACAAACTTAAAAGACACAATGTCAAACAAAATCGTTTTATCTAAACTATACACGCTTTTACATCCCTACAGATTTCAGCTTGCATTAGCAATGATCGCAGCGCTCATCGTTGCCGCTTTAACTGCCACACAAGCTTACATGATCAAACCGCTGCTGGATAAAATTTTCTTCGAGAAATCCACCTATTTCCTGGCGATCCTTCCCTTTGCTCTCGTTTTACTCTTTGCTGTAAAAGGATTCTTTTTCGGCCTCAACTTTTTCCTCCTTGAAAAAATTGGACAGACCGTAATTCGAGATCTACGCACCAAGGTGTTCGACCATATCCACTTACAATCACTATCCTTTTTCCATACATCCTCCACCGGCGAACTCATTTCAAGAATTCTCGTAGACATAGGCCTTATCCAACAAGCTATTTCCTCGGTAGTGGTTGGTTTGCTACGTGACTTTTTTCAAGTAGTTTTCATCCTCGTGGTAATTTTCATCATGAATTGGAAATTGGCCTTTCTCTCTCTTCTTTTTCTTCCCATGGCTGCTATTCCCATTATCAAGTTTGGAAAAGCTTTCCGAAAAATAGGCACAAGGATACAGGAAGAGACTGCAAAACTATCCAATATAATCCACGAAACCATCACCGGCGCCCCTGTGGTCAAAGCCTTTGGTATGGAGAAATATGAGTCAGAACGTTTTAAAAAACAGGCTGATTCGCTTTTTGAAATTACCATGAAAGACAAACGTTACTACTCCATCCAGCATCCACTAATGGAAGTTATTGGTGGTATTGGTATAGCTTTCATCATTTGGTTTGGTGGCAAGGAAGTGATCACCGGCAATTCAACTCCTGGTACCTTTTTTTCCTTTATTGCTGCACTCATAATGATTTACGATCCCATTAAAAAGGTAAGTAAAATTAATTCAACCGCTCAGCAGGGCCTGGCTGCATCAGTTCGCGTTTTCACCCTGCTTGATCAATCACCGGATATTTCATCAAAACCAGACGCTATACAACTTCCACCATTTCATAGCACCATAGAACTAAAGAACGTCAGCTTCCAATATGACCACACACAAGTTTTAAAGAATATTAACCTTACAGTTCCAGCCGGTGAAATCCTAGCAATTGTTGGCCCCAGTGGTTCCGGGAAGTCAACTCTTACAAACTTGATTCCTCGTTTTTACGATATAAATCAAGGAGAAATTTTGATTGACAGTCTGGATATTCGCGATATAAACTTGCAATCTCTGCGCAATCAGATTGCCATTGTCACTCAACATACAATACTCTTCAACGAAAGCATCCGAAAGAATATCGCATACGGAGATACCAACAAAACCGATGAACAGATCAAAGACGCTGCCGACACAGCCCATGCCCTTCAATTTATTGAAGCCCTGCCCGAAGGTCTGGATACCATCATCGGCGAATCCGGCATGAAGCTTTCTGGAGGGGAGCGACAGAGAATTTCTATTGCCAGGGCCATTTTAAAAGACGCTCCTATTCTTATCCTTGATGAAGCAACATCCGCACTTGATACAGAATCAGAACTGGAAGTACAAAAAGCTCTGGAAAACCTGATGAGTAATAGGACTACTCTCGTCATAGCCCACAGACTCTCTACCATAAGGAATGCGGATCGAATTGTTGTTGTTAAAAATGGAAATATTATTGAGGAAGGAACTCATACACAACTCATTGCACTTGGTGGTGAATACAAAAACTTGTGCAACATACAGCATCAGGAATGAACAGAAATGACATATCAGTCGAGCAAAGAATATGATTAGTAAAAGGAAAGTAAATTGAGTACAAATGGCTATTGAAAGACAACATAAAGAGCTACTAATTGGTAGATAACACTAAACAAAAAATTTATCTTTTTATTATTATTCCCATTTGCACCAACTGTATCCTACTTGGTTTGTACTATTCAGGAATAAAAGAACTGCAACAGATTATTGCGCCAACCATTGATTTTCTTGCCGTTCGATCCTGGCGAGAGTTCGGTCTGGTTGAACAATTGCAGAATATCTGTCTGCTCAGTACATCAGCTATATTTTTGCGTGCGTTCATAAAACGCAAGCGTAGTTTTGAAAAACTATTTTTCTTGATCTTAAGCCTTCTTTTTTTATTTTTACTTTTAGAAGAAATTGACTACGGAAAGCATTTTTACGAACTCATCAAAGGAGAATATTCAGGAGAAAACCATACAAATTTGCACAATTTGAAAATTGGTGCGAATGATTACGGACACTATCTCAAACAATTTATGGATCTAACTACAGTTCTCTGGTTCATAATATTGCCGATACTCGTAAACAGAATTAAAACTCCTATCGTCAAATGCCTCCTTCCAACACGTTATTTTATTATCGGATTTTTATTGACTTTTGTGTTTTCACAAATAGCCCATTTTCTTGATAGCAATAACTTTGGCGCCATTAATGGTGTGGAAGGAAATCTGGTTGATAATATATCCGAATTTAGAGAACTGAATACCTATTATCTGTATTTTTTATATGGTGTACAAATCGTAAAAAGCAGCTTGTACTTCACCTTTCAACCTGACGCGATTGGGAAAAAAGGTGTTCATCCTGTTCGTAAAGATCTAACATAGGCTAAGTCTAGAAATATCAAAAATATCTGACAACTTTCGGCTGTAAATCACTATTACAATGACCTGTTGAGATAAAAAGAAAGTAATGATTTGCTCTTTAACAAGGAGGTTGGTAGATTGAACGAATACTTGCCTCTGTATTTGGAAAAAATGACACGTGACTCGGCTTACCACAACAGTTGGAGTGATATCGTAAAGTGAAACAAATTCACACCAAATATGTGCATTTCTTGAAACAGCACTGAATTCTCTACATTTATATATAATTACTTAACATTATGAACTCAATCAGTAGGAAAGCGGAATATCTTTCATCGCCATTTCTTATACTTTTTGCTTTTGCATTACCTTTCAGTACATCAGCTGGTTCCATAACAGCAATGCTGGTGTTACTGGCTTGGATGCTCTCAGGAAACTTCAAAGGGAAATTCAACGAAATAAAGAACAACCCCGTTGCCATTGCAGTACTATGCTATATTGCTCTTCACATAATCGGATTACTCTGGAGTGAAGATATAGCCTGGGGTTTACATATCCTAAAACAACAGTGGAAGCTCCTTATGCTTCCAATTTTTATAACAATAGTACGCAGGGAACATGTCAATTATTACATGGCGGCATTTGTCGGCGCCATAGCCTTAAAAGCCACCAAAGCTTACCTTGTCTGGCTCGGGTTCATCAGCCTTCCACCTGGATCAATTTTTACAACGGTGGGAACCAGTCACGTTATATACAATCCGATGCTGGCACTCGCTATTTATATTGTGCTTCAAAATATGCTTTTTTCAAAAAACAGTAAGCAAGCACTCTTTTTCAAAGGTATCCTGCTGCTGTACCTTTCCTGCAACATGTTTATCACTGTGGGCCGTACAGGCCAAGTTGCCTTCTTTGTGCTCCTTATTGTCGCGCTCTTTCAATTCTTTTTTGATAGGTCCAAAAGAAAACTCCTTGTTGGCCTCATGCTGCTCCCTTTCTTTTTCTTTGCAATATACCAGTTCAGCCAAACCTTTAGAGACCGAATTCATACTGCAGTTTCTGAAATCCAAACATTCGATAACCAGGAAGTCACATCTCTGGGCTGCAGAGTATGGTTCTACCAAAACAGTTTAAAACTTATACAACAAAATAAACTCATCGGTACAGGAACAGGCGATTTTCCAATGGAATACGCCAGAATCAATCAAATTTACTCTCCCAACTTACCCATCGCAGACAACCCTCACAATCAATACTTGATGATCACAGGTCAATTCGGGTTCATTGGCTTGCTCATTCTTCTGGGGATATTTTTTAGCCAGATAGTAATCGGACAGAAACAAACAGACCGATTAACCCAATTGCGACAAGCCTTTCCAATTTTCTTCATGGTTATCATGCTTGCAGAGTCCTACCTGCAAGTTCATGGTACCGGACTTCTTTTTTCCCTGTTCAGCTCTTTTTTATATAAAGATTTTCCAAAGATATCCTAACCGAGCCCTAAGAACAGTCTTTTTTATATAAATATATCAGTTTGATATAACGATAGTAACTTACTTCAGCACTGGAAACGGCCAGGATAAATCCTTCCTGGCCATCCAAAAAACCAGCACGTAATATATACGTGTTTAGAAATGCCCAAATCCCGTGAGAAACAGCCTTAAATACACTGCTTTTTGTTTTACAAGTATATGATTTTAACGCATTGCTCGACGAATAAAGGTTAATTTTTTCCAATACCTGCTCTAACGAATCAAACGGATAATGCTGCAATGAAGACTTAAAAGTTCCTGTTTTCCCTTGTGATATTTCTACTTTTTCATGAACTATATCATTACTGAAAGATGCAGAATCACGTTTAAACAAGCGAATCACATAATCTGGAGACCAACCGCTGTGTTTAATAATTCGACCACAGTAACTGGATTGGCGTGGAATACGAAAAGATGATTGTGCGCAATTAGCAATTGTCTGTTTTATTTCCTGTCTCAATACCTGTGTAACTCTTTCATCGGCATCAATCGACAACACCCATTCACTCGTTGCCATTTCTAACGCTCTATTTTTTTGAATACCAAATCCTGGCCAATCGGTGGTAATCAATATTTTATCGGTGTATTTGCGACATAGTTCAATGGTATTATCAGTGCTACCCGAATCTACAACAATGATTTCATCACACCAGGAGACTGAGGCCAAACAATCACTGATATTATTCTCTTCATTTTTTGTGATGATAATTGCTGAAATTTTAGGTAATTTGTCTATTCTTGGGTTTGATTTACTAAATCTTGACATAAAACTCCTGGGTACCGAGGAATAGTTTTACTTCCTGTTAAAATAACTATCAAAAAACGCATTTAAGTTAAGGGCTCATTCAATAATAAGTTCGTGATTATGAGTCGTAAGATGAATGTTTAGGGAAACGCTATGTGATTATTTAACCGCAGGCGTAGCCTGGCTACGTTGAGGATTACATAATCGCATAGTGTTTTTCTAAATGTTTATATTGCGACTCAGAATACGAAGTTATTCTTGAATGCGCCCTAAGGCCACCTTAACACACTTCAACTCATTTTGGACAACACTTGAATAAAGCAGGTAAACACATCTTAGTAGCAGAACCAAGCTTGAGAGGACATCATCTCACCTGGTTAAAATACATTGTTGAAGATTTCCTTGCATTAGGCTGCACTGTTTCTCTTATCACTGATAATCGCCCCAAACCTGCTTTAATTATCAAAGAATATTTAGGAGTATTGATTAACGACATCGAAATCTTACCCTTTTACGATTGTGACGGAAAGTTTCTCAAAAAAACACAACTGGCCACTATGGCAGAAGGCATGACTCAAACCGGAGCAGATGAGCTTTTTATCATTAATCTTGATGCCATTATGTCCAAAATGCTGCGCTCTGCTTGTTTTGGTAAACTCCCTCCCAAAACCTTGCGTGGGAAAATAAACGGCATATATATGCGGCCTCGTTTTCTTGTGAATTCTTTCTGGCCGATAAATAACTTTCTCAAGTCATGGGGTTTTAGATATTTAGACAAGAATGGCTGGTTCGATCATCTGTTTTTACTTGATGAATATTTACTAAAATCCGCCAGAAAATTACAACAACAATGTCTGTTTCATTTTTTACCTGATACATGGCATGGTGCATTTAACATATCACAACTATCAGCTCGTAAAGAACTTAAGCTTCCTGAAAAAAAGTACATCTTCTTAAATTATGGTATTGGAGACCGCCGTAAAGGTTTACATCTTGTAATCGAGGCTCTTCTTCGCATCAAAAAGCCGACAAATATTTTTTTACTCTGTGCCGGTTCATTAGGTAATAATCAAAAAATAAATGCGAAACTACATGATTTAGTTAAGCAGGGCAAAGCATCACTACTCAATCGCTATGTCTCCGACCATGAAGAACAACTCTGTTTCGCAGCATGTGATGCTGTATTATTACCTTATATTGGCCACTTTGGCTCAAGCGGAGTACTCTCAAGAGCTACAGCGGCTGGCAAGCCCATCCTGGCTTCCAATGAGGGGTTAGTTGGAAAAAGAGTAAAAGAACATAATCTTGGTTTGTTATTTCAAACAGGATCAGTAAACAATTTAAAGAAACAACTTATCCACATAGCCGGCATGAAAACTAATCAAAAAGATACGTTTCAGAGTACCACTCAAACGTATAGTAAAAACTGCAATCGTCAAGCTTTTCAAAAAAGTTTAATGGCGATATTATGATAGAAGCCATGCTATCACATCACTTATAGTGTACTGTAAGCACATGGCAAAGGAAAACACTCCATGAAAGATCTCCCCCAGTTAAATCCCAAAAAAATCCTTATCATAAAACCCAGTGCATGGGGGGATATTGTTCACACCTTACCTTTTTTGGACGCAGTGGCAAAACGATACCCGAAGGCTGAAATTCACTGGGTCGTTGCAAAAGGTTTACATACTTTCCTGGAAGGCCATCCGCTTATTACAAAAATTTGGATAATGGATAAAGATGGATGGCGTAATTGGGGACGTTGGCGCCAATCTCTCAAAGAGATAAACGAATTCAGAAAAGGATTAAAGCAAGAACAGTTTACTCTTTCCATAGACCTTTCCGGCCTGCTACGATCTGGATTAATAACACTTGCCGCAGGCGCTGAATACAAACTGGGTTTTTCAGACTCAGATGAGGGAAGTCCTTTTTTTTATACTCATAAAATAGAGGGCGGGCAGCAAATCCACGCAATAGATCGCTATTTGAAGCTTGCCCGGTTTATGGATTGTGATATCTCAGAAATTCACTATCCCTTACCACAATTACCTGATATTACATCCCTAACAGATTCTCTCCCCCAGGAGTTTTGTATTATGGCCCCCTCGGCGGGAAAAGAAGCAAACAGGTGGCCTGCCAAATGTTTTGGAGAGTTGGCTGCAAAACTGAACATTCCATCAGTGATTATTGCAGGACTTCATGATAAGCAGATTGCTGAAAAAGTTGTACGGGAAAGTAATGGAAAAGCGATTAATTTGGCAGGTAAAACAAATCTTAAAGAGCTGGTTTCTCTTATCAGCAAATGTCATTATTTTATATGTAATGACACCGGCCCCATGCACATAGCAGCGGCTTTAAAGATACCTGTTTTTGCTATTTTTGGACCTGCAAATCCAAAACGAACCGGCCCCTACGGAGACAATCACACAATTATTCAAAAAGAACTGGAATGCAGTCCATGCTATGCAAGAAAACCATGTAAAACAAATAACTGGCGTTGTATGACAGACATCACTGTAGACTCTGTTCTTTCTATTATTGAGAGCCGATAGCAGCTCAACGTAAGGGCTCGGTCAGAAATAACTTGGACTTTCCAAGTTATTTCTGACCGAACCCTTACTCTCGTTTAAAAACGGGAAATACATTAATCCAATCTTCTCAAAAGCAAATCTAACAACCATGACCGGAACAGATACAAAGTCCCTTGTTCACAGTTCATTTACTATTATTTACCTGTGCACTTTCCTGATTGTGATCATCACAAGATTACTCGGAAAAGATTTCACCCTGTATATGTGCGGCGAAAGCAGTCCCATTCAGGTATTCTCTGTTATCGGATATTTTCTTGCGGCCTTTGCCGCCCTGTTATTGCACAAAAAAGGAAGTATTTCATACGGAATCAATGCTGCAATAATCCTTATTGCCATGGCACTGCGAGAGCTGGACTTCCACTGTCGTTTCACCACAATGGGAATTATGAAAACCCGTTTTTATATCAGCGATATTGTCCCGGTCACAGAAAAAGTTATTGCAACGATCATCCTGTTATCCGTACTTTATGTGGTTATACGCTTTGCCTGGAAGAATTCCCATGCCTTTATAAAAGCAGTAAAAGAGAAAAACAGCCCCGCACTCCTCGCCCTGAACGGCTTGGTATTTACTATTGCCAGCAAAATAATTGATAGCAACAATACCCTTTTTCTCAGTATCCTTGAAGAGACATTAGAGTTTTCAATTCCCTTCTTTTTTCTACTGGCGCTTATCTTTCACGATAGAGAAACAAGTAAAGCACCAATATCCTGAGGGGTCGAATGAACCCAGCTAGAACTGCACTTTTCACGAGTTTGTCAACGGCTAGGAGCCTTAGCACCACCACCGGCCAATTTAACAATAATCTGATTGGATTTATGGAGCCGATGCGCCATGGCTTTAAAGAGATGGCTTGAGACATCAGGGTGTTTAGCAATAATCTCATCCAGCTTATCACCTGGATAACGTTTTATTTCAGACCTGCCAATGGATATAACAGATGCATTTCGAGGCTCTTTACAAAGTATTGCCATTTCGCCAAAATATTCGCCAGGTTCCGTGAGTTCGGCAATCTTTTTCCCACCTTTGACAATGGACAACCCGCCCCGCAGCAGCTTGAAGAAATCAATATCTGTGTTTCCTTCCCGTATAACCACATCTCCATCTTCATATTTTTCCACATTCGGATTGACAAGATAGGCCGGCAAACTTTCTTCGTGGGCAACGGTTCGTCTTAAGGCTTCCTCTATACTAGTCACTCCCTGTCGCACTTTTTCCAAAGCTGCATCACGAAGAGGAACCATCCCCTCATTCACTGTTACCTTCCGCAGTTGATCTTCAGGAACTTCAGCACTGATAGCTTTAGCAACTTCATCTGTTACTTCCATGAGTTCAAAAAAACCAACACGTCCTTTATATCCCAGACCGTTGCATGCAGGGCAGCCAACGGGTCCATAGGTCACTACATAATCGGCTTCTTCTTCACCAAAGCCCATACTGACCAGTTCTTCGGGATCATGTTGCTCAGGTTTTTTACATTTTTGACAAAGCCGTCGCCCAAGCCTCTGAGCAAGAATCATGGAAACCGATGAAGCAAGCATAAAGGGAGGAATACCAATATCAATAAGTCGCCCAATGGTTGCAGCACTATCATTGGTATGCAAAGTTGAAAAAACAAGATGGCCTGTCATGGCAGCCTTAATTGCTATCTCTGCTGTCTCAATATCTCGAATCTCACCAACCATAATAATATCAGGATCCTGGCGGAGAAAGGCCTTCAATGCAGCAGGAAAAGTCATGCCCACTTCTGTTTTTACGTTTACCTGGTTAATCCCTTTAAAGTTAAATTCAACGGGATCTTCTGCGGTCAGAATTTTAATATCTTCTGAGTTTAACGAGTTGAGGGCAGAATAAAGAGTAACCGTTTTTCCTGATCCGGTGGGCCCCGTAACAAGAAGCAAGCCCTGGGGACTATTCAAACAACGCTTCAGGGCCTCAAAAGTTTCCACCTCAAAACCGAGAGCAGTCAAGTCGACATTAAGGGAGCCCTTATCTAAAATACGCATAACCACCGATTCGCCAAATAATGTCGGCAGGGTAGAAACACGAAAATCGACGGAACGATTTCGCCCAAGCCGCATCTTAATTCGACCATCCTGCGGAACACGACGTTCAGTAATGTCCAGGTCTGCCAGGATTTTCACGCGGGCAACTAAGGCACCTTTAATGGTCAGGGGGAGGTTCATGGATTTAAAGAGAGTACCATCCTTACGATACCGTACCTGCATACTTTTTTCGTATGGTTCCACATGGATATCAGAGACACCATCCTGCACAGCCTTTATGAGAATACCGTTGACCAGCTTAATGATTGGAGCATCGGTAGCAGCGAATTGATCAGCTCCGTCATCGTCATCATCTGACTCTATTTCAAACTCATCGGCAGCATCAGCCACAATGGAACCAAAGTCATCAACCTGAGTGACCGCCATCTCTTCTTCGGCCTCTTCCCCTGTGCTAAAAAAGCTCTTCGCCTCCTCGTCATCAATGCCGTAATATTTTACAAATGCATCAACCAGATCTTTTTCCATGGAGACACAGACTGCCAGCTCCTTGCCAAGCTTTTCCTGAAGTTTTTCCACAGCTTCAGTATCCGTCGGCTCGGCCATTGTGATCTGCAAAGTATTTCCGGCCATGCGCAAAGGAAAGGCCATAAATCTCTTAGCAAGCTCATACGGCATCAACTTTACTGCGTCTTTGCTAGGAGGTTCTTTACTGATTAAAACGGGAGAGTAATTATGCTGACGACTGAGAAAGTTGTAAATAGTATCATCATCAATATATTCAAACTGACGAAGAATGGCACCAATCCTGCCGCCATTTCTCTTCTGTTCTGATTTTGCAGCAGTAAATTGGGGTGGAGTAATATAGCCGGCTTTACCTAAAAGTTCTCCGACCTTCACCCTACCCGCACCGGACCTGTCTTTCACGGTACCTTTTAGAGAACTTTTTCTTTTATCAAGTTTTTGTTTCGCGCTCATATCGTTAACTATATATGTTTGGATAGGATTTGGTAAAAACAATCTGAACCATTCCCATTGTAAACACGCAACAGGTTCAATCAAAGATTGGAAAGTCCATGTTATTTTTTGTCGCGCCCTTTGACCAAGCTATCAGCATAGTGCCTATCAACTTAGGTTTACTCAATTAACAATACATCTTTTTTTTTTAAAAAACAAACGGGTTAAGAAAAGTTATTCTTTTCTTAACCCGTTAGATAAACACAAAACAATGTAACCAGGCAGCTGGAGACAGCTTACCACCTGTTTTTACTACACTTACACTCTAGAACACACCTTTAACTTTTCCAGTCTCAACATCAACGTCAACACGACGATATGCTGGATCAGAACCAGTTCCAGGCATAAGGCTGATTGCTCCTGCCACAGGAACAACAAAACCCGCTCCTTTATAGGTCATGATATCACGGATAGGTAAGGTCCAGTCTTTAGGTGTTCCCTTAAGGGCTGGGTTATGGGAAAGGGAGAGATGGGTTTTAACCATACAGGTTCCCATTGTTGCCATATCAGGATCTGCACTGAGACGTTTCAATTTCGCCTGAGCTTCTGGAGTATAGCTAACACCGTCTGCGCCATACACTTCCTTGGCAATAAGATCGATACGTTTTTCAAGTGGATCACTCAAATCATAGAGAAACTTAAAATCATTTGGCTCTTCGCAGGCATCAACAACAGCGTCTGCAAACTCAAGGGCTCCGTCTCCACCATGCTCCCAGTGACGGGACAAGGCAACGCGGGCACCAGCTGCTTCACAGATGCGACGAACAGCTGCAATCTCATTATCTGTATCAGTGAAGAATGCGTTAATACATACAACAGGATTGATACCAGCTTTCTTGACGGTTTCAATATGATGGAGAAGGTTTTTACAACCCTCTTCAACCCAACCCACATTCTCAGAGTTATACTCTTCAGGCATTGG
>JAOZLI010000433.1 GCA_029934915.1 Desulfocapsa sp.
GCTCTATATAAACAGGAAAAAATATGACGATTCATATTCAAAAAATAGGTCCCACTGAAATAGAAGCAGAAAGCTTTCGCATTATTGAAGAAGAACTTGGCTCCCATGACTTTGATCCATCCACTTTTAAGGTCGTGCAACGTGTCATCCATGCAACGGGTGATTTTTCTTTTGCTGATACTATGCGTTTTCATCCTGATGCTATAGAGAGGGCTGTGCAGTTGATTCAGGATGGGTGCAATATTCTTAGCGATGTGAATATGGTGGCGGCCGGGATCAGCAAAGGAATGCTGGCGGATTTTGGCGGTTCTGTAAAATGCCTAGTGGCGGATACCAAGATAGCAGAACTAGCCAAAAAAGAAGGCAAAACACGATCCGAAGTCGCTATAGAACAAGGTATTAACAATGTGGGGATTCTTGCCATAGGTAACGCACCCACAGCCCTGTTAAAAGCCATGGATTGTCTGGCTACCATGAAACCCGAAGATCGGCCCGTTGTCATTGGTGTCCCCGTAGGCTTTGTAAACGCCGCCGAATCCAAAGCTCTGCTTTTTGAAAAGGAATACCCATTTATCACCAGCCTTGGCAGAAAAGGTGGCAGCCCTGTGGCCGCTGCAATTACCAATGCTTTGATACGACTGGCTGTACAAAAATCCAATGGCTAAACGACTCAGATCCGGATATACAACGGGAGCCTGTGCTGCCGCTGCTGCAAAGGCGGCAGCCACTCTTCTGCTCACAGGAGAACAGGGCACAAAGGTTGAAATCCCCTTTCCAGATGGCAAAAGGCACAGCTTTGCGATTTATCAATGCCGGAAACAGAACGATACTGTTGTTGCATCCATCATCAAAGATGCAGGTGATGATCCGGATGTAACCAATGGCGCTGAGATATGTGCAACTGTCCAGTTATTTACAGAGAAACAAGCTCCTGCATATCATATTAGCATGGGGAATATAATTCTTGGCGGAAAAAATGGAGTTGGGAACGTCACCAAACCCGGCCTGGCAGCAAAGGTTGGAGAAGCTGCAATTAATCCGGTTCCCCGTCAGATGATATTGAATGCCGTGCAGGAAGTGGAAAAAGAACAAACACTTCTTGTCCAGATTTCGGTGACTAACGGAGAGCAGCTTGCTGAAAAGACTCTCAATAAACGCCTTGGCATAGTCGGTGGGCTGTCGATTCTTGGTACCACCGGCATTGTGCGGCCTGTTTCCGCCGATGCCTGGACCGCCACCATCACTGCATCCATGGATGTGGCCAGAGAAGCGGGCTTGACAGAAGTGGTCATATCCACAGGCCGTACCTCGGAACGTGGCGTGCAGGAACAACTGCAATTGCCGGAAGAGGCATACGCCATGATGGGAGATTATCTGGAGTTTTCACTGAAAGAAGGGGCTAGTCATGGATTTACCACGATTCATCTTGCCGGGATGTGGGCAAAGATAACGAAAGCGGCCTTGCGAATTCCTCAGACGCATGTGAGAAATGGAGCCCTGGAAATGGTTGATGCCGCGGCACTGCTTAAAAAACTGGGTGCTGAAGGGAAACTATTTACAAAAATAGAACAATCAAATACTGCCCGGGAGATGTATGTGCATCTTCTGGAAGCTGGTAAAGATGATATCATTAAAAAGGTTTGCCAAAAGGCAAAGGAATATGGCGAAGAAGTTTCAGGAGTGAAAGTGTGTGTGTATCTGATTGATAGTACTAACTGCGTTGTGGCTACAGCGCGATAGAAAAGAATAGTTACTATTTTGCTTTCCAACGGGGACAGATTAAATTTTTCCACCTAATTTAGGGGACTGAATTTTTTTCGAGTCTTTTTT
>JAOZLI010000434.1 GCA_029934915.1 Desulfocapsa sp.
AACAGCGAGGTTATTATTCTGCCGGATCATTCAGTGCCAGGTGGCCAAATACTGCAACGTATCCGATCACAGTGGAACCTCCCCGAGTAAAAGGTGGATGCGGAGGAATCGATCTCTTCATGGGCGGATTTTCCTTTATGGATTCGTCATATTTGGTGAACAAGCTGCAGGGTATTTTATCCGGTGCAGCCTCCGTTGCCTTTGACATGGCTTTAAAGACTCTATGCGAACAATGCGCTAACACTATAAAAAACTTCGAAGCAATATCCGATCAATTAAACAGTATGCAAATAGATGATTGTGCTGCCTCCAAAGAACTCGTTGGAATGGTGATGGATGAAAATGGATTTCACTCCACCGAAGTGATGAAGGAACGGCTCGGCACTGCCATAAAAGAGAACAAGTTAAGCCAGGGAATTGCAGATATGTGGCATCAGGCTTCCGAGCAGGATAAAGCCAATAATAATGTTCCCCAGGCAGGAGATATCTCCAACGCCATGAGTGGATGTAACTCTGAAATTACCACCACCTTTCTCTCGTCCGGATCCTTGCTTGATAATGTCGGCTCCAAGATGGGAATACCGGCTAATCATATCGATCTTATCCGTGGTTTGATTGGAGATGTGAAACTCGAAGGCCCTACCAACGCCTATAAAGTAACATACGAATCCCCTTGTTCTGAAAACAACCCGGACGATATCAAATCATTTGCAAACGGCGATGTATACGCAAAAAACTCCGGCGGTAACTGCAGTCAGATTACAGACACCAATCGAGACCTTAACCAATATGTAGCAACCACCTTGCTGACTATTGCGAATAAAATAGAAAACAAGGGAACGCTTACAACCACTGAACAAACATTTTTGGCCACCAGTCCACTGGCCGCTTTACCAATTATAAAAACAGCAGTGACAACAGATATGAAGGCAGCAGTTATTGGCAGCCTGGCTGACATCACAGCCAAAGCATATGCGCTGCAAATGCTATCAGATCTCTATGTTCGTGCAGAGATTGTTGCCAGAAAAGCCAGAGAGATGCTTGAAAAACAATCAGGCCCAGCTCCCGGACAACCCACAGAACGTTGTGCAGCTGTTATTTTTGCTCAGAAAGCGGATCTGAATATCTCCCTTATGATTAAAAGAATCAGAGAACTACAGGATGCTGCCAGGGCAAGTTACGTTGCTGCAGCAAAAGAGATGTCCACCATTATGGATTACCTGGAACATATGCAAAAAATTGAGGCACAGATGACTGCAGAACTCACCCGTCGTTATGGAAAAGATGTTGTTGCACGTTTGCAGATATGACGATGGCATGCAATATCGAATCATATGATATCATACATAAATAACCACCTGTAAATGAAAAGAATTACAATAATCACCCTTGTAGTATTAGCGCTTCTATGCATAGCCATGCCCGCTTTAGCACTGGATATGGAGTACTACACCTATGGTGGTTTTAATCCTATCGTTCAGGCATTCCAGAAGGTCGCCCTGATTTTCAGCGACTCGGGATATCAGGGCTTGTTGTATGTTGTTATGGTTCTTGGGATCCTCGCTGCAGTTGTTGCGTGGATGGCAAAAGCAGCAACTGGTGCCAAGATCGTTCCTTTAACATGGGCAATACCTGTATTTCTTGGAGCCATCATATATCTTGCTCTGTTTGTGCCCAAAGGAAATATCACTGTCTATGATCCGGTATTAAACAGATTCCAGACCGTTGGTAATGTTCCTGATGCCGTTGTTTTCACCGCAGGATTTCTCAACAAGATTGAAAAAGGCATGGTGGATATCATTGATACTGCTGCAGCTCCAGGAACATCAT
>JAOZLI010000155.1 GCA_029934915.1 Desulfocapsa sp.
GCACTGGAGCCCATTGAACGAAACAGTATGTCTCCTGCGGCCAAATCACAAAATATGAATTGGCTCAACTCTCTTTGGGGAGTGATTAAAAGTGATATTATCCGGGAGCGAAATTTAACGGAAGAAAAGCTCACCATGTATACAGATGATATCGCCTCTGAGCTTGCAACAGCAGGTGGTAACACAGCACACCTGGCACTAAGTACCGGGCTTGTGGACGAGCTCAAAACGCGCGAAGAATTACGAGCTTACCTGAAAGATATCAATGGAGAAAATGCAGATGGAAGTTTCCAGCAGATCAGCTTGAATTCCTACCTGGATACTATTTCCCAATCTTATACGGCTGTCGATTCACAGGTGCCTTCTGTTGGCATTATCGTTGCGCAAGGCCCCATCTTAAATGGAGAGCAACCCATCGGCATTATCGGTGGAGACAGTCTGGCCACGACCATACGAAAAGCCCGCGAGGATAGTGATATAAGCGCCCTGGTTCTGCGCGTTGTATCTGGAGGTGGCTCTGTTTTTGCCTCTGAAATTATCAGACAGGAGATTCTTGAATTTAAGAAAGCAGGAAAGCCCATGGTGATATCCATGGGAGCTGTGGCGGCTTCCGGCGGATACTGGATTGCAGCAGATGCCGACGAAATATGGGCATCTCCCGTGACCCTTACCGGTTCCATCGGTATTTTTGCTGCTATTCCCACCTTTGAAGAAAGTCTCTCTGCAATGGGTATATATAATGACGGAGTAGGAACCACCAATATTGCCTCTGCTCTTAATCTGACTCGCCCGCTTTCACCACCTATAAAAGAGTCTATCTCCATCAGCCTCAGGCATGGTTACGATCAATTTTTGAATATTGTTGCAAATGGCAGATCAATGAACAGCGACAAAGTTTCCAGTATTGCTGAAGGAAGGGTTTTTGCAGGTACTGCTGCTCATCAGCTTGGCCTTGTTGACAATCTCGGCACCATGGAAGATGCCATTCATTCTGCTGCCAGATTGGCAAATTTAGATACCCCGAATGCTCGCTACATCAAAACACCCTCAACGGTCAAAGATGAAATCATGCAACTCTTTACAGGAAAAGCAGACAACTGGCTGGGTGCAGCCTCAATGCCTCAATCATTACGGAATACATTGAATCGTTTTATGGCGCCAATCAAAGAGATACTGCTTTTAAATGACCCTAAAGGGCTGTATGTACACTGTATGATACATGATTTATCGCTATAAAATTACTCTGGAATCATTATCGTCGTTTGCGGGTTTTAAGAAAATCGATTAGCATAGTTACTCTTGATGGCACCGTAAAAAGACAACACTCACCATGAAGGACATGATGAGAATGAAGTTAAAAGCTTCATGGTTGAATAGGTTTTTACGAATCCATCACTTTTGACAAGCACTCTATTCACCATCGTCCCATACCGAGGTATTATGAAATCTCTTCTTTTGTGTGTTTTCTGTTGTTCAACTTTCATCATAGCGCCATTTTTTTCTGCCCAGGCCAACGAAACCTATGTCATTTCAGGTAACCCCAAGGCTCCTCCAGTTGTATGGGAACAATACAAAAAACTCACCGGTGTTGGCCCTGACCTGGCTAAATCAATCTTAACAGATCTTGGTATTGACTATGAGATCAGAGTCACAGGAGACTGGCAACAGGTTCAAAACAAATGTAAAGCCGGAGAAGTAGATATGATTCTCTCGGCCTATAAAAATGACGAACGTGCTACCTATATGGATTATTCTATGCCATATATGCCCCAACCCACCGTGATCATCGTTGCCAAAGGACGAGAATTTCCCTTTGGCCGTTGGGAATCCCTGATTGGTAAGCGAGGAGTAAGTAATATTGGTGAAAGTTATGGCCAGGAATTTGACACCTTTATTAAAGAAAAGCTCAAAGTGCAGTTTATAGCCTTTGAACGTGCTCTTGAACTCCTTAGCCGCGGAGAGGCGGATTACCTTATCGTCGACCTGTACACAGCCCTGATTTACGCAAGGCTTCTACAGGGAGAAGACGCAATCACCATCCTTGACCCTCCTGTAACCACCCAGGCATTCCACATGACCATCAGTAAAAACTCTGATCTTGGCAGACAGATGCCAGCAATTAACAAAAAACTTTATGCTCTGGTTGCAGATGGCACCGTTGAAAAGCTCTTTTATGAACACTTTGAGGCCTGGAAACAACTGATTGCCAAACGTGCACGTTTTTTCAACAGGGACAATAATATTCGCGGGCAGGAGCACAATAAATACTTAAAAGCTCAGGATGCCTACGAAAAAGAAAAGATTGCTAACCTGCTGATGGGCAGTCGTGAAGGATTGCCCGCTGCTGTGGAGTAATTAAGATACTGCTGGCTACTTCATGAGGCGAACGCCTCTCAGGCTGGCAGTTTTTTCAGAAATTCCGCAGGTTTTAACACGTCCTTTGCTGCCGCGAGCATTGGATATTTGCCGCCCCCCCTCCATTTCAAGATCTTTCACACCAAGACATATTTTATCACCAACCTGAAAATCCCGTTCATCAGTCAACATCTGGAAGAACAAGCCCTTAATAGCGATCGCAGGATGCTGATCTGCGCATCGATTCCCGACACAACCGTCACCTGAAAGGAACATGAAATATTTTTTTGTCTTCTCTAGCAGACACTCTATGATAGAGTAAATTATTATGGATTCGTAAAAACCTCTCAAACCACGAAGAACAATACAAAGGAGAGCAATGACACAAACGCAAACTTCGGTACAGATTTTCTGCATATGTACTCTTTGCTTATTGCTCCTGCTTGTCGAAAAGGCCTATTGCACCAATGGAATGAACATGATCGGTTACAGTGTCCGTTCTGCTGCCATGGGTGGTGCAGACGTTGCTGTTGATGCCGACTGCTCCGGTTCATCATGCAACCCGGCAACCCAGGGCAAGAACGCGTCCTCTTCTTTGGCACTTGGTCTTTCCACTCTTATGCCCCAATTGTCTTTTATGGATACCCAAAATACTCTTGATGGCGAGGATCAACTCTTTCCTCTACCCTATATGTCCTATGTGCATTGGTTTGATAATTCAGCATGGACCGCAGGCATTAATCTATACGCACAGGGGGGAATGGGGGTGGATTTTCGTGAGGTAGAAACCTTTGCCGGCACCTCCGACTCCATCGAATCACAGGTAAATTATATGCGGATGACCGGTACCGCGACCTATCAGGTTAATGACAAACTTTCCCTCGGCGCAGGGTTGATGGTGGGGTACGCAGATATACAGTTTGCCCTTTTCCCAAACACCTATTCTGCTGGTAGAGACAACACTCCCGGAACCATGGATGACTTTATGGGAATGGATGTCGATGATCTTGGTGATTATGGGGTCGCAGGCCGTATCGGACTGCAGTATAGGCTCACGGATAAGCTGAACCTTGGATTTCAGTATACCAGTGAGGCGGTTCTTGATCCCGACGGGGGAACCATGACACTTAATTTTGGTGACCGGCGTGTCAAGTACGATGCGGAAATGAATGATTTCACCTGGCCCCGTGAGTTGGAAGTCGGTCTTGCTGCCCGTGTTACTCCACAATTACTGCTGGCAGCAGATATCAAGTGGCTCAACTGGTCTTCTGCAATTAAGAACATTCAACTCCAGGGGAGTAATCCAGATATTCCCGTCCCTTTAAGCAGCCCCGACTTACAATTCACCATGAACTGGAAGGATCAATGGGTCTTCGCTCTCGGTGTCGAATATACGTTATTCTACAGACACATACTGAGAACAGGCTATAATTACGGTCAAAATCCTGTACCAGATGCAAACCTGACGCCTCTTTTTCCTGCAATCACCGAGCACCACCTGAGCCTGGGGTATGGATATAAACGAAAGGGATGGGCAATAGACGTTACCTGGGAGCATGCCTTTGAAAACAGCCAGACGAATTCCAGCCCGGGACCGCCTGCTGACCCTGATGGGATCGCGAACCCCTTTGCACCAGGCCCAACCGTTTCACATGCCCAAAATACCATCCACGCTGTCGTAACATGGTATTTTTAAACGTACATATCCCCGCCTGGGACTTAACAAGATGATGCTGAATGGTTTGATCATTTTTCGTTGTTCACCAATGACTGATTCGTTCAGAGAGTTGAAGGCTATTTATGTCCCCTGAAAATAGAACTATCCAAAAGGTGCGTAACCTGGTGTTGAATACAGCCCTCGTTACCTTCTCACTTGCCTGCCTGCCAGCCCTTTTTGCGAGTATTGCCCGAGCAAAAGATATTGGCTGGCAAATGCCGATGACTGCACAGATTGTTGTCATTGCTTTTTTGTGTGCTGTCACTATCTTTCGGCATTCCATTTCTTTTACAAAGAGGGCCTTCGCCCTGCTTAGTAGCTTGTTTTTCCTTGGTATCATCGGCTACTTGACCTTTGGGATGGTTGGTGGGGGCTATCTCTTTTTCTTTACGACAACGGTTTTGGCAACAATGTTGTTTGGGGTTCGCTGGGGCTGGTTGACCGTTGCTGCCAGTATGATTGTGTTGGCCTGTTTTACCTGGCTGGTAGTAGGTGGCACAATCAGGTATTCGTTTGATATGAACGACTATGTCGTGAATCCTTCATCATGGCTAACTGTGGTCATGGCTGTTGGCCTTTTCTTCTCCATTGTCACTGCTCTGTTAGGGAAGTTCCATACAGCCCTCCTGAAAATTATCGAGCAATCAAGCTCTCGGGCAGAACATCTGGCCAGAGAAATCCATGAACGTCAGAATGCGGAAAAGGCCAGACAGGTCAGTGAAGAAAAGTTTCGTCAGATTCTTGAGAATATCCAGGATGTCTATTTTGAAACCACACTTGATGGCACCATTACCTATTGCAGCCCCTCCTGTCTTGAAGTTTCCGGTTATAGTCAGGATGAATTAATCGGCGCCAATGCTACTGTTTTGTATAATGATCCTGATGATCGTGAGTTGCTGCTTACTCCTTTGCGTGAAAATGGCACTGTTCGTGGACTTGAACTCCTCTTCAAAAAGAAGAATGGTGAACTCTATGATACTGCCTTCAACGCCGATATTTCTGTTGATGTAGATGGAACCCCAACAGGACTGCATGGTACCATTCGTGATATCACTGTAACAAAAAAACAAAAAGAGCGGGATCAACGAGCCAGAAAAATGGAAGCGGTTGGACTGATGGCAGGTGGTGTTGCCCACGATCTGAATAATATCCTGTCGGGTATCGTCAGTTACCCTGATCTGCTGCTGCTTAAATTGCCTGAAGATAGTGATCTTAGGCAACCCATTGAAACAATCAGAGAATCCGGGAGCAGGGCAGCGTGTGTTGTTGCTGATTTACTGACTGTTGCCAGGGGGGCCGCCAGTGTGCGGGAATCCCATAGCCTGCAGACCTTGATTCTGGAATATTTACGGTCACCTGAATATGAAGAGTTAAAGTCTCGGTTTCCGCTGATAGACTGCCGTTACGCCTCCGGCAAAAACAGCACCACGATTATGTGCTCTCCTGTGCATATTAAAAAATGTCTCATGAACCTGGTCAATAATGGTATGGAGGCAATTAGTGGTAAGGGGACAGTTTGGGTTTCCGCTTCTGAAGAAACGGTCAATGAATCATTCGTTGCTGCGCATAACGTACAGCCTGGGAACTATATCGTTCTCAGCATTCGTGATAGCGGTCCTGGAATATCGAGCCACGATATTGAACATATTTTTGAACCATTCTATTCCAAAAAAATTATGGGGAGAAGCGGGACCGGTCTTGGCCTGGCCATTGTCTGGAATACCGTACAAGATCATGGGGGAACAGTTCGCGTTGAAAGCAGTGAGCATGGAAGTTGTTTTAAACTATACTTTCCTCTGGGCAAAGAGGTGTCTAATCAGGTTGCAGATAAGAGTACGACAAAAAGTCTGCATGGCAACGGTGAACAGATTCTGATTGTTGATGACGAGGCTACCCAGCGAGAAATTGCACAACAGATTTTGAGCATGCATGGCTATAGCGTTGAAACGGTCTGTTCCGGGGAAGAGGCTATCGGGTACGTGAAACAAAACAGTGTAGATCTTGTGATCCTTGATATGCTTATGGAGCCCGGGATTAACGGTTGTACGACCTATAAAGAAATTCGTAAGATTGTCCCCTCACAGAAGGCTCTTATTGCCAGTGGTTTTTCTGAGTCCCAGGATGTGAAGGCCACCCTGAATATGGGTGCTGGAGGATTTATAAAAAAACCGTACACTGTGGAACAGCTGTGCATTGCTGTGCGGACAGAACTGGATCGTTAGATGTAGCTTTCAT
>JAOZLI010000156.1 GCA_029934915.1 Desulfocapsa sp.
ATAAAGCTTTGGAGTCTTGATTCGCAACCACTCTTTTACTTCAAAAAGTAACTGGCCAGCGTAGGCTCTCAGGTAGGGCAGAGTCAGAGGGAACCTTGAGAAAATGGACTTCGATACACTCTGTCGAATTTCTGTATCTGCCATATAGCCCAACTCCTGTTCAAAAGCAGTATACATTTCATGCAAGCCTTGACGCGTTTCCCTGCTAATTTCTTCCATGTCGGAATTTCTTTTTTTCTTCTCCGGGAATGCTTTTATGTACTCCTTTGGAAGTTCAAGAAAATCCATGAGTGGTTCCAGGTTTTCAAACAGGGTTTCATAGCGAAGAAAGAGGGTGGGAAAGGGAGAAAGATAGTTTGAATACCAGTTATTAAAATGCTCCCTGAAGTAAAAACCGTCCTTTCCTTTAGCAACATATTCATCAAGGGTCATTGTTTCTGGAACTGCTGCAGGAGCACCTGCCACGCATTTTCTCAGCTTTCCGGATTGCAACTGATGATAATCCCGACGGAATAGTGACATAACTGCAAGCTGCGGATTACCATAGACATAAATCAGTTTTAGATTTTCATTGAAACTTACGGGTGGAACAGGCAGATGTTTGATTCCATCTTCATCATCAAAATGATTTACCTGGCGGTACTGAGCGATAAAGTTGATAAGAAAAGTCGTACCAACGCCCCCTGCTGACGCCACAACCACCTCCATCTTTTTGGGCAACAATATACGTCCCATAGGTTATATTGCCTCGTATTCAACGATTTTAAGCAATTCTCGCTCAGGGAAATACTCTTCATGGGGAGTATTTAACATCACCAGAGAGATTTCGGGATTAAAGAGAACCGACCAGGCACTTAAAATGGACGCTGATTTTATCAAGGCATCACAACGAGAGAGAAGAAGGCAGTTCACCAGTGCATCCCGGTTGATATCATACTTATTCTGCCCCGAAAAATGAATGGCCACCTCATCCGTGGAACGAAAGCTGTCATCTCTATAAAAAATCTGCTTCCCTATTGAGCTTTCTTCTATTTCTCGTAGAAAATCTGCCGCATCAGTGGAGATAAAAATGGCCTCGATATCAGGATGCTGCTGCAGGTAGTATCGAATATTTTCTTCGACGTTAGCATGTGTGACCACGCCTGCTTCTTCATGCTTGTCCGTCCCCCGATAATGCACACCAAGGATCTTCCGCCCTTGAAAGTGTTCCTCGCAAAAACTATCCACTTCCTGTTGAATATCATCCTGAACACGAAGATACTTCCGTATCAACTCTGAAGCTCGTGCCAAGGTCAGGGTCTGATCATAATTTTTCCCGAGCTTCAAGTCACCGATGGTGAATATTTTGGCAAAGGGCAGCACACCCTCACTCGAATGCTCTGAATCATTAATTTTAAAAAATGGCGTAAAATAATCCGTATCAGAATCTGAGTAAGAAAAGCGAAAGCGAGGTGATAACTTGTGATCATCACAGAAAGCCAGAATTTCCAGCACCCACTCCAGTCTGGCTCCGATACCGATACTATTTTTTATTTCCACCGCCATAACACCCCGTTGCCTATTCAATTGCAGAATGCGTTTATTGCGGATTTTTTGCAGAAAATTAAATTGCATACTATTTCATGATTACCATCGAAGCTCAATTTGGCTGAATTCCCATGTAGGAGTCCGCCCCTGCGGACGAAAAATGTGTGTAATACCAACTAAAATCGTCCGCAGGGGCGGACTCCTACTTTTCAATTTTGCAATTACCTGAGCTTTGGTGGTAATCATATACTATTTGGGGAGATGTCCGAGGAACAGATAAAGTGCGTTCACACAGGTAAACAGCAAAGGCCCCACCATACTCCATGCAGGAAGCTCGTCCCAGTCGATTTCATCTGTTTTGTAGAGAATGCTGAAGATAAGAATAAATAAAAACCCGGAGAAATAGCGTTCATATAACACAGCATTACAAACAAGAGAAAGGACATACCCAATAATGGTCAGCAGAAGAACCAGTCTAATTTCTCTTTTCAACAGCAGCAACCAACCGGCCAGCAATGCACCGCCAATGGATGATGTACAGAGCAGTAAAATGGAGGTATTGCCCATAACCGGCGCCAATCTGACAAAATTCCAAAACCCGGAAAAACGCCCTGCATCATAATTGTAATCAGTGGCAGGAAAAAGGGCCAGTAAACATCCCGTAGCAAATCCTGCTCCTATAATGATGAATGTTGTAATTGAAAGCATCTTTTTACAAGCTGTCCAGATAAGGGGCAGATAAAAAAAGCTATAGACGAAAAATAACGTTAAGAAAAAGGCTGGCGCCGAATAACTGAAATGTTGGTGCCGCCCTTGCATCCGGGGGGGAACCAGACCATCCCACAGCTGATAAAAATAGGTGAGTAATAATATTGCTGGTGTTGCAACAAGAACAGCAGCTAGGATATGTTTTATTTTTTCATTCCCTGTCAGCTTTTCATAGCAAAGAGAGGACAGTGCCATTGCCCCAGGCAGTGCTGCAAGCCAGAGATTTGACTGTCTGACAGCGACCGCCACAAGCAACACGACACCACTCCACAGGAAATAACTCCACGTGGCAGAACAAGTGACAGCAAGGGCAAACATCAGGCCCACCGTGAGCCAGGCCAGATTATCCGGCACCAGCCAGACACCATCGGGAAGGATATAGAGAGAAAAAATCATAGGGAAAAGTAGTATCAATGTTTTCCCCTGCCCTGCCCTGTCATAAAGAAGAGCAGCAAATAGACCGACTAATCCCGCTGTAAAAAAAGATGACACCAGTTTTAAAAAAATTATATTATCACTGAATATATTGGCACAGGCGGCCAGAATGACATGATAGCCCGGTGTAGTTGCCGAAGGGTAATCAGTAAAGTCAAAGGCTTGAATAAAGAACTGAATGGTTGGCCAGTGGAAGGCATTTTCGTCAAAATAAGCGCGCCCTACGTTGTAATTCGTGAAAATTAAGGGCAGGGCCACCAGATAAAATGGTAAAATGCTCAGCAGTATGGTACGGCTTTTTTGATTCATGCTACTGTTTGCTTTGAGCTTTCTGTTCTTCGAACATTGCCAGACGCTGGGCAAGTCTGCGTAATTGCTGTTCCTGCCGGGTACGCTCGATATCCATGGTCAGAATTTTCAACAACACAATACAAACGCCAAGGACGATCAGGAGTATAGGTGGATAGGCAATACCAAGGATACGTCCAGCGTAATCAACAAGTTCAGGATATCCTCCAAGAACCATAATTGCAGCAGCAACACAAAGCCACCAGACGGCATATCCACTGTGAAGATGGTTTTTTCGTATCAGGCCAAGAATGAGTAACCCGATAACCACTCCAATGGCGGACGATATAAACTGATAGTGCATGAACATTTTCAGTTCTCCTTCTTAAATTCAGCGTATTAGCTACTTGGACTATAAAGTAATGGTAGCGTGAGATAAACCGTAGGCTGGGTTGAGGAACGAAACCCGGCAATCTGCCAATATTGTTGGGTTTCGTGCCTCAACCCAACCTACAAAAAAAATGCTTTACCATCACTTTTTTGAAAAATTACATTTCTTTTTCTGATTACCATCAAAGCTCAGCTAAACTATATTTGATGTAGGAGCTCGCCCCTGCGAGCGATTGTAGAGTATTGTTAAATCAGTTAAATCGCCCGCAGGGGCGGGGCTCCTACAATCCGACTTTTCATTTACCTGAGCTTTGCTGGTAATCAAGTTTCTTTTTATACCTGCGCATGGAAAGACAAAGAATCACCGTCTGCACCATATATTTCCCAACCAGCAACCAGGAATTAAAAATCCTTGATTTACCATCTTCCCGTTTACTCATACGAACATCGCGCTCAATAATCTGCATTTTGTTCCTCAGCAGATAGAGCAGAACACCAAGATCCTGATAATCAAAGATGCTTGCATCTGCCTGTGCTAAATGATAGGCCGCTTCTTTACTGTAGACTTTGAGCCCTGATGTCAAATCATCGAGCTTTACACCCGATATCATTCTAAAAAACTTCCAGGCCATATGGCGTGCCATGCTCCCCCGTTCGGGATAAGAGCCTACCACCACATCCGCATTTTCTGTTTGCAGGGCATTAATAAGACTTGGGATATCACTGGGATGATGCTGTCCGTCAGCATCCATGGTCACAATAATATCGTAATCGTTTTGTATACCGTAACGAATACCTGTTTGCGTAGCACCCCAGGCTCCCAGGCGTATCGCAAGGGGTAACAATGTTGCGCCATACTCCACTGCTATTTTCCTGGTATCATCAACACTGTTGTCATCCACCACCACAACATCCCAGGATGCACCTTGCAGCAGCCGTTCAAGGACTCCACCTAAGTGACTGGATTCATTAAAGGCCGGAATAACGACAAGCACACGACATGCCGATTCTTTAGCATGTCGCTTATCTGGCCTGATCACGTTTTTTCTTCATCAGTGCTATTTTTTGGAGTTGCTTGCGTCCAGCCTGAAAGCTAGGATCGATGGTAAGAGCACGCCTAAACAACTCTTCTGCCTCATCTAACCGCCCCTGTCTCATATAAAGGGTTCCCAAATTATTCATTGGTGGAATATTTTTAGGATATGCTGCTATGGCCTGTTTGTAACTTGCTTCCGCTTTGACCAGTTGCCCAGTTTGAAAATAGAGATTCCCTTTATTGGCAAGCATTTTTGATTTATTCAGCGGCCGTATTTTCCGTTGTAAGAAATCGTCGGCCACCTGCAGGGATAACTCTGTCTCTCCTTCCCTGGCAAGGACCATCATAAAATTCACGGCAGCTGTTTCTTCAAGATAACTCCCGGGAGTGCGCCCGTCGCCGGGGATACGTTTCATGGTTTGCTGAAAAACAGCTATGGCTTCCCGGTATTCTCCTCGCTCAATAAGATGTTTGGCATACTCATTCCAAGGCCTTGCCAGGTAAGGTGCATGAATGGCTGAATCATACCAAAGTGCCGCAGGATCACGCCAGACATTGTTTCGCTGCCAGGTAAAAACTGCAGATAATAACAGTATGGAAACAATCAGTACATTGCCTATCTTTTGCTTAAAAGGTAAGGCCAGCAACAGACAACTGGTGAATACACACAAACCAGCATTAGGCAGATAGGAACGATGTTCAAACATCAGATCCCGAATGGGGATAAGGGCCGATTCGACAAGACTGCTTATATAAAAAAAGAAGATACCAAAAGCAAGCAGTGGAGACCTGCGACAAACGAACAGCCCCCCGACAAGTACAGCCAGATGCGCCAAAAGTGCAAACACCGTTGATCCGTTCAGACTGCGGACAAGGGAGACATCATGCTCAAGATGCAGCCCCACAGGAATAAAAAACATACGAATATACGTCCACAACACCTGGAGTTGGGTCAGGAAATATTCGGGTCTGGTGATAGCTTTAGTCTCTCTCGTCTTCGCATCGAGTGCAGCAAGAGAAAGGGAATCAAATCCCGCCACAAAAACCAAAACGCCCCATAGCAATAAACCAATGCCACTGGCTATAACAAGATTACGAAGCGTTCTCCCCCTGCTGGCAGGGAAAAAAATAAGCTCGGCAGTAACAAGAAGCAAGGGCAGGGTAAAACTGTTCTGTTTGGTAAAAAAGGCCAGAAGAGCAAAAATGAAACTGGCTGTAAAGAGTATAATCCTGCGAGAACCATCCAGGCTCAGACGTGCATAGATATAACACACAAGAGATGCCATATACCATAGGGCTACCAGGGAGGCCAGTCGCTGCACAACGTAAGTAACAGCCTGGGTCTGCATAGGATGGATAACAAAAAGAAGTGCAGCACACAGAGGCAGCCAAATTCTAATTCTGGACGAGGTTTTTCCTTTTACAGCGGGTGTTTTTAAAAGAGCACGGATTAAAACAAAGAGTGACAAGCCAGCAAGAATGTGGATCAAAATATTTACAATATGATACCAGGTCGGTTGAGCATGATTGAGCTGAAAGTTAAGCAGGAATGTGGCGTAGCCGACGACACGCAACGGGGCAAAGCTCCATAATTTACCGAGGCTCCCCTGATCATTGATGGGCGGATTTTCGAGAATTGAAGAATAATCATCGAGATAAAAAGGAACATCCAGGGTCTGGCCATAGACAATGACTGTCGCCAGGATAATCAATAAAGGCTGCCACCAGATGTGTGGTTGGCTTATACTGTTTTTTTTTGTAAATAAAATGGCACTCTCCTAAACCTTATTGTATTAATCTTTCTTGGTTACCATCAAAGCTCAGCTAAACTATATTTCATGTAGGAGCTCGCCCCCGCGAGC
>JAOZLI010000435.1 GCA_029934915.1 Desulfocapsa sp.
TTTTACTTCCTGCCAACTGCTGCGAAAAGACTCGTCATCGACAAGAGGTTCGAGCCCTCGGAGCTTGTCAAGATCAGTAATCCACGCTTCCCCCACCTTCGAAGTTATCAGTTTTGCCAGCCCCGGATTTGCCTGCAACAACCAGCGTCTCGGAGTAATACCATTGGTTTTTGAATTAAATTTACCAGGATAAAACTCATCATAGTCGGGAAAGATATTTTCCTTCAATAGCTTTGCGTGCAGTTCTGCCACACCATTAACAGAATGACTGCCGATAATGGCCAGATGCGCCATTCGAACCCTTTTGGTCGACCCCTCCTCGATGATGGACATACGTTCTAAACGATTGCTGTCTCCTGGATACTGCAGTTTGACCAGGTCAAGGAATCGTTGGTTAATCTCGTAAATAATTTGTAAATGGCGCGGCAGAACCCGCCCAATCATATCTACATCCCACTTTTCCAGAGCCTCTGGCATCAAGGTATGATTCGTATAGGCAAAGGTGTTGACACAGATATCCCAGGCCTGCTCCCAGCCAATACCTTCTTCATCAAGGAGTAAACGCATAAGTTCTGGTATGGCAATGGCAGGATGTGTATCATTGAGTTGGACGGCAATACGCTGACTGAATTTTTCAAAGGTTTTATGCTTTTTCTTAAAACGACGCATAATATCCTGAAAAGTGGCTGCCACAAAGAAATACTGCTGTTTCAGACGCAACTCCTGCCCGGCCAGATTATGATCGGGTGGATATAAAACCTTGGAAATAGTCTCCGAGCTCACCTTCGATGTCACAGCCCCGATATAATCGCCACGACTGAAGAAATTGAGATCAAGTTCACGGGAAGCTTTTGCTGTCCACAATCGCATATTCACGACATGTCCATTATTATATCCGGGCACTAGCATATCACGGGCAACGGCCACAACATCTTTGGTATCCACCCAGCGCACCCGATAATTCCCTTCTGCATCCTGAAACGAACCAAGGCGTCCATAGAAATGTACAGGATATACCGGTTTATTGCGTTTAAAGGACCATGGACTACCGTAACGCAACCAGTTATCCGGGCTTTCTACCTGATGTCCATCAATTAACTGCTGATTAAAAAGACCATATTCATAGTAAATTCCATATCCGTAAGCAGGGATTTTCAAAGTTGCGATGGAATCCATAAAACAGGCGGCAAGACGCCCAAGACCACCATTGCCTAGTGCTGCATCTTCTTCCTCTTCTGCAAGAACCGACAAATCGTAGCCTAACTCACTCACTGCAGTCTGAACCTGTTCAAGAATACCAAGGTTTAACATGGAATTATAGAGCGAGCGGCCAATGAGAAATTCCAGGGAAAGATAATAGACTCGCTTTTTTTCCTTCTCATAGTATGCACTCTGGGTATTAAGCCATTTTTCAGTCATGATATCGCGAAGCGTATAGGCAAGTGCCATATAGATATCACTATTCCTGGCACCGCTCGCCACAACCCGCTCAGGATCACTCCCTTGAAAACTCATAATATGATGCAAGATAGTACGTTTCAACGCATCCACCGTACCATCACACATACTTTCGCGTTCTACTTTTTTCTTTTTCCCCACCTTTCCTGTACCTTTTTTTGCCGCCATGTTCGTCCTCAACTGAAATTTATGCTTCCTTTCTCATAAATGGATGTTACCAAATTTCCACTATAAAATGGGATTTTTTTTAAAAATCAATCGAACAATAGTACTTTTCAGAAAAATGCATTTGACAGAACTTCTTTACTCACTATTATTTCCAGGTGGTACAAGGTGGTGTTTGCCATCGTGCTCAGACACCT
>JAOZLI010000436.1 GCA_029934915.1 Desulfocapsa sp.
TGGTAATCAGGTTTTTATTTGACACAAGCTGCCATAGGGCGTGGATTAGAGCATTCCCATAAAACTAGATTAATGGTGAGAGGATTGCCCATCACTTGGAGGCCCATACACATTATCAGGAGCACCACCTTTCTGCCCCCCCCACTTCCCTTTGCCTTGCTTCTTTGAACCCTGATTTTTCATAACCACTTCAGGATATTCGTCATCTGGCTCAATATCGTTGTCTTCCATCTCGTGAACCCGGCCACTCCCCTTGACTATGATCCCCGGGGCATCACCTCTTTCGATCATTGTATTGCGGTTAATTTTTAAGGCCACGGCATCGAATATTGTAATCCCTGGTTTTGCAATCTTCGACAGCATATTATCCTCAATTATACCAACCGCCCCACGACCAAGAGCAATCCCGATGGAGCTGGAATTAAAGAGATAATTTTCGGTGATAGAAACAGGATCTTCATTGGTTCCGCAACCCTGACAGGATACTGCTGGTTTATCAGATCCATTATTATAAATAATATTTTTACTGAAAGTTGGATGCGCTGGACGATCTATAGGGTGAGCACCCTGAGGTTCGCCATATTTACAGAGTATGCCACCACCTGGATTATCATGAACCAGATTACCAATGATTGTGGCAGCAGAACCGTGTTTATTGCCGATTCCTGGCGAAACAACAGGATCGCCAAGGCTGGAATCATCGTTACCGAAGACCTCATTCCCCAGGATAATCGGAGTGGAGAAATGATTACAACCTATTCCAAGTCCCAGACTGCCATGAATAATGTTTTTAAATAAAACGGGGGAGGCCTGATGTTTGATATTATCCCAGCGAAAATCTCTTTTAAAACCTGGACTCTCCTGATCATGATACACAACATGAGCACCAATACCGGTGCTGCCCATATTGCGGATAAGACAATTGGTAATTACAGGGCTTGCACCCCGAATATTCAAGCCATGGGCATGCCCTGGCTTATGATGATCCTGGATCGGTAAATTTTGTATGGTAAAACCATCAACGATTGTTGTAGGGCCAACTCCTGGATCAAAATCAATCATGCCGTGCTCAGATAGCGGCGCCTTGGAGCCATCAATAATCGTTCGCAATGTACGCGCAGGGAGACGCAATTCAGCTCCCCGTACCATAGAAAGCACTTCACCATTGTTAGAGACGTTTGAAACAAGTTTCACCCCATCCTTCATGATAAGCTGTTCATAATAAGTGCCAGGGCTGACAAGGACAACATTACCAGATACCGCGGCATCAATAGCACTTTGGATTGTATTGTAATCACTGGGAACCCGAAGAATATTAGCATTTCTGTGAAAATTTTCATCAATCAACGTATTTGCAGCACTGATTGCAGCTCGCGCAGCAAGTCCCTTTCTCTTGCTGAACTCGGTAACAACGGGTTGATCCCCAAAAAGACCTGCCTGAATTCTCTCCTGCATGACCTTCTTCATTCGTTGCTGCATTTCCAGCTGCATTTGTTTGGGGTCAATGGAAACCTGACCAATGGTACCACTGGCTTCAATCTCCCGCTGCATCTGCTCCCGCATCTGTTTCTGCATCACAGGCTGAACATTCCCCTGCATAAGGTTACCCTGCACATTCTGCTGCATAACCTTTTCCTGCATCACTCTATTGCTAAAATTCACATCAACCGTTTCACCCTGTTTCTCCAGAATCTGCGCTTCCACATCCCGCATGACCGGGTCATTTATAAGGGCGGGTTCGGCGGCATGGGGTTGCGCAACAAAGCAACTGCTAATCATTACGGAGCTCGCACAAATCGACAGAAAAAGAGTTTTTA
>JAOZLI010000437.1 GCA_029934915.1 Desulfocapsa sp.
TGTATCGTTACGGACAACCTGATCCAATGAAATGTTAGCAAGAAATTGGAGGTCAAGTTTTTTACGGCCGAATCGTTCCTCAGGGAAATGATATTCCACAAGCTCATTCCAGTCGCGGGCAAGAACTCCGGCATCGGGAAGCAGAGCCACAGGGTCAACAAGATCCAGGTGGCTCTGTTGTACGATTTTCTGCAGTTTTTCTATGATCTCTTTTCGTGTTTTGTCTGCCTCTTCATGAAATGCTGCAAGTTGCTTCAGAGCATCCTTGTCCCGCATCATCATCTGATCTGGAAGAGTAAGCCGCAGCAATGGCACTGCATTCCTGCCGCTTGCTTCTTCATAATCACTGATTAATAAATCACCTGCTTCTTCCAGAGAACTCATCCAGAACCAGAACGGTTCAGGGACCGTCCCTGAAGCATAAAACGTTTTCCAGGCTTGAAGTCTTCGCTTGATGGTGCCAGGGCGCTGTTGATTCATCTTTGCTCTGATGCGTGTTAAGGCTGCAAAAGGATCGTCCTGTTCCTCTTCAATGCCAGCCCCTGCATCCATTTCCCCCCGTAATTCCTGGAAAATATTCAATTCAGTTTCGTCGATATCGGAAAAGTTCTCGGCAAGTTCTGCTTCTTCTTTATCCAGTATTTCAGCAAGGGTGAGAATCAGACGAGCCTGCCACAGCTTTGCTTCCTGCTGGTCGTCGTCATCTTCTGCCTTCTCGATGGTTCTTCCATCCAGCAAACTGGTCATGATGGTGCGATGGTTCTGGTCACCGCGTTGTTGGCTTTCGGATAATGCGGCCAGGGTCAAACTGCTGAATTGTTCTGCATTACTGCTTTTATGTTCCTGGATTTCCCGAATCAGGCTAAGAAATCGATCTCTGTCTTTTTTAAGGGGCGAGGGAGTATGGACTTGACAGATTCCCTTTTCCATGAAAAGATCGTCATTTACTGATTCATCCTTCTCAATCGGTTGCAAAAAATGCAGACTGTCTGGAAGGAGAAGAAGTGTGTTGCGCTGATGACGTGGAAGAATGGTTTCTGGAAAATAAAGACTATTAAGAGATTGCATATGGATAACACCGAAGAAAAAAAGAGTAGTTTTTTGTCATTTTATATTACCGCCACTGTGTACCTGCTGTTTAATTTACGCATAGCAACAGAACCCATCGACAGTGTGATTGCAACACTCAAGCAGATTGGGGTGACTGCACCCTATGTTGCCGGTATTACATTTGTAGTCGTGTCCTTTGTACAATATGCTGCCGGTGGAGAAAAAGTGCCTTGGCCGCAACGCTTCAGACTGTTTTTCACCATAGGAATTTTTGCGGGACTTGTCTATGGAATTTATGATTATACTGGTGGGGGAACTGTGCAGTAAGTCCCTAAAGGCTAAAATTTCCAGCCAATGGTGACAAGAAACATCTACGCATGATGCTTATATCATGACCCAGTTAAACAGACACAATTTCAACGACAGTTCCTTCTTGTTTTTTAATTGGAAACGAAAGGATCGTACAGTGTCATCTTTCATAACTATCTGATACACATTAGCTATATTCATTTCCAACGGCTTACAAAACCTGTCAAGGATTACAATGCGTCCTTCTCCAATAGTAATGCTTCTGTTTTCAAGGAGTGGTCTGGCGCAAGCAATGAATACAAGTAGAGGAGCAACAGCAAGAAGCATATAATGCCAAGAACCTGTTCGGCCCATGATTAATAGCTGACTGCATGCCAAACCAGAAAAAATCAAGACAAAAATGATTGCCCATTGTGTTGGCTGGGAATATGTTCTGATCATTTGTTACGTATAT
>JAOZLI010000438.1 GCA_029934915.1 Desulfocapsa sp.
TCGCAAAACGAAACCGGCTTTTTCAGGAGAAAGGAGAGAAGAGATAAAGCACAATCTACATTGCATCATCTATGCCAAGCGTCCAGACAAATACCATTTCCTTTACAATCAGGCACATAGCAAAATAACAATCAGAACCAGACCAGCAAAACAAAGAAAACAGATTAAATTTTTTATACTTTCTACAGAAATTTTGTATTAATAATTATTATATCCAAACCTGATCAACCCATTCTCCCCGTACAGCGTTCCAGAAGTTTAACCGTACTGATACGCAAACGGTCAATGGCATTGGTCAGAGCACCAATTTCATCATTCCCCTCTACACCCATATCCTTGCCCAGTTCCTGGCCAAGACTTATCTGGGTCGCTTTTCTTTCCAATTCTTTCAAGGGCTTTACTACGGTGCTACTCAGAAAAATCCAGATAAAACCCATAAGCACCAAAATTCCACCTGTTCCCATGGCAAACAGAGTTGTTGCTGATTTTTTGGCTGCTGCCATAGCTTTATCTATTGGCACATAAACAATAGACGTCGAAATAACCTGCCCCTTAGGCCAGTTATACCCAGACTCAGTTCCATAGATCTCAACCTGATCTTTCGGAGCTTCTTCATGATCACCATGACAACGGAGGCATTTCTCTTCAACAGAAACAGGTTTTGCAAAATAATAATACTGCTGCCCTTCTTTTTCCATTAATCCTTCGCGGTTCTTTAATGATTTATCCGAGTTAAAGACTTCAATCATCTTCTGCTCATCAAGATCCGCTTTATTTGATGGATAAAGTGGGTCAAGACTAGCCTGCTTAAAACTATATCCCGGGAATCGTTTCTCGAAAATCTGCCACACCCCTCTGGTCATAACAAATCCAGACATGATCTGTGGATAAAAACGATCATCTTCAACGAGTTCCGTAACCAGAGGCCACTGTTCTCTCTTAAAAAACAGCCTGGAAGAGTCGAGCATATTAAATACAACAGCACCCTGCTTTTTAGCATTGTCCATCGCATTCTTCACACTAAACTGATAACTGGCATAGGCTAGAGCCATACTGGCAACTATGCTGAGAATTCCGATAACGATGATAAAACGTACTCTGATGCTCATCCTGCCTCCACGGCCATAGCTACAATCATAGATAGAAAAGGCTTTTAGGCTATAGGTAACCAGGCTGTTAGGGGATGTGTTTATTGGTCCTTCCTAAAAGCCTTCAGTCTACAGTCTAACTACCTGCGAACCTAAGCAAATACTATCCGACGAGTCCGAATAACATCTTCATTGGCTTCCAGGTCGGCAAGTACTTTTTCATCAAGAGCTGACTCAAGATCAATAATATTATAGCCAACCGAGCCATTGGACTCATTTTTAAAACTCACAATATTCACATCATGGTCACCAAGGACATTGGTGGCAAAACCTATCATTCCAGGAACATCCTTATTGATAATGATAAGACGGGTGTGCACTGTGGATGCTGGAATAGATTCAATATTAGGAAAATTCACACTGTGAGTAATGTTTCCGTAACGCAGATAAGTAGACAACTCGGACACGGCCATCCGGGAACAGTTCCCTTCAGATTCTGCCGTTGAGGCACCAAGATGTGGAGTGGTTAAAATTTTTGAATGTCCAATTACACCAGGTGTTGGAAAATCTGAGATAAAGGCCTCAAGGTGGCCCGAATCAAGAGCATCCAGCACGGCCTGCTCTTCAACAATCGGCCCTCTTGCATAATTGACAAGAATTGAGCCCTTTTTCATCTTTGCAATAAATTCAGCATTCACCATGCCTTTGGTTTTCTCATTCAC
>JAOZLI010000157.1 GCA_029934915.1 Desulfocapsa sp.
TCTGATGCTGCTTTTGCCGCCTGTGCTGTTTCGTTGGCATTTCTTGCCTCGGCTTTAGCGCTGTTGGCTGTACTTAGAGCCATGTCCGCTGTCTCGTTTGCCTGTTGCACCTGTGCTTTCATTGCGTCCATATCACCATTGCTGGCGCAACCGGCAAGAGCGATCACCGCGAGCAGGGTTATCAGTTTGAGAGTGTGTTTCATCGTAATTTCTCCTTGTTTGAGTATATAGTAAAAAAACTTCATTAGTATAAATTGTCAGCTCGCATCGTATCACATTAAGAGTCGATAGCACAGGATATTTTTCCTGTATAGTCTGCTCGCTATGGCAAGACCTTTATTGCCTCTTTCCTGGCCATCCCCAAAACAGTGTCAGCAAACTGAATATACTTAATCTTCCGCCAGTCGTGCCCTAAGAGTGAGGCGCCATAGGAATCGAGCGCCACAGGATCGGCCGAGGCAATAAGCATATTTACAGGAGGGTCACAGTGTGCTCCCCGGAGGTGTGCTTCAGCCATGCCAATGGATGCATCCAGTAAGGTGAAATCCGGTGTTCGGTAGCGATTAAGATCAAAAATTGCTTCATGTATCTGTTCATGGAAGGCGGATTTCCCCCAGCTGCCATTGCCTCGGAAATGTGAAGGGGGACAGCATCCCATCATGTTTTTCATGGTTAGGGTAACATCTGCCAGAGTATGTGCTTTTAAGACCGGTACAGAGAGTAAAAAAACATCATCAAGGATAGATGGCAGGTACATGGTGGGCCAGCGCAGACAATCTCGGTTGACTTTTTTGCTGAGGCTTTCTTCGTTGAGATCAAGAAGATCGATATTCTTTTCTTCTGCAAGCTTGGTGTAGCCAAGCATTTGAAACGGGCGATGGGTGTCATATTCAAGGGATCCGGTTCCTTCGCCGATTATGATTTTGACATCTGCTATTCTTTTTTGCAGGTAGTCTATGAGTAGTTCCACCAGAAAAACAGGGGTGGTGATTGGCGGGACAAATGCCTCCACAAGGTTTGGCTTGATGAGTATCGTCTGTCCTGTCGGGATGATGGCTGTGAGTTCTGCTGCGTCAAGCAGGGCAGATAAAGACTCAGGTAGTGTGGTGATTGTGGTGGAGTAGAGTTCTTGTTGAGTCATTGAGGCAGGCCTGGGGGAATAGTAGTGTTACATTCTTGTTTTGTCCGTGATAGATCCTTTACAGAACTACGTGAGTATAATATAAAATGTGATCAATATTTGATGGCGTCGTAAAAACTCTTCATCTGCTTCGTCACTGCAAATTTATTGTCACTGCGGCGTACCCAAGTACGCCTCATTCCATTAAATTTGCGTTCCTCGCATATGAAGTTTTTTACTTAGCCATCCAAGTTTTAAGTTTTTATAAATTTATGAATATTTCAAGCTACCCCTTATTTAAGAATTAGTCCATAGCCGGAGCTTTTATGAAAATCAGTCTCACCGTTGATCGGGAAAAATGTAAAAAATGTACATCCTGTATTGCAGAATGTCCTTTTGATCTTATTAATGAGGATAAGGAAGGATTCCCGCAATTACGTAAAGCGGCAGTGAAAAAATGTATCCGTTGTGGACATTGCATGGCCGTGTGCAGTGCCGATGCGCTGGATATCACCATCTCGCCATTGGCTGCAAGCCTCTTGGTGAATAAAGATTTGCTTCCTTCAACAGATACTGTTCAGCATTTTCTGCTCAGTCGCAGGTCGATTAGATCCTACAAAAAACGACGGGCTGATCATGATACACTTGCTCAGGCTCTTGATGTGACCCGTTATGCACCGAGTGCCCATAATGGTCAGCCTGTGCATTGGATTATGGTGGAAGATCCCGCTGAAGTGAAAAAACTCGCGGGAATGGTTGTGGAATGGATGCGGGAGTTAAAGGTGTTTCCGGGCCTGATTCGCGCCTGGGACCAGGGTGAAGATAAGGTCTTACGTGGTGCGCCGCACCTGGCAATCACCCATGCAGATCCTGGGAAGAGTGAACATCCAGTTGAAGATTGCACTCTGGCCACATGTTACCTCGATCTAAGCTTACATAGTCACGGCCTGGGAAGTTGCTGGGCAGGGTTTTTGGTACAGGCATTTCAGCATTATCAACCGATCATTGATGCCCTTGCTCTTCCTGAGAACCATAAAGTTTATACCGCTCTTATGCTTGGTTATCCAAAGTTCAGGTACCGCCATATTCCGCAGAGGGATGATGTAAAGGTTAGATGGAAGTAAGGAACAGAAACTAAGGGCTCGGTAAGAAATACGTTTCAGTTTACGGAGTCTTAAGCCATGGATTAATAATTTCCACTCCCGTATCTGAAAAATCAGCCACATTTCTAGTAACAACGGGCATTCCATGCACTAACGCAGTGGCAGCAATAAGGGAATCGCGGTCTGGTCGTCTATCGGGGACGTGCAGAGCGGCACAGCAGAGGGCTACATTGTGGTCAATGTCCAGGGTACGATCTTTGAAAGTGGGTAAGACATGGTTTTGAAACCAATGGCGTAAGGTCTCTCCCTGGATATGATCTTTTCGTTCAATGAGCAATACTCCCATTTCCAGTTCCAGAATTGTTATAACCGATAAGAAAAGATCTGAGCCGGTTGTCTGCCTGGCCCACTTTTCTACATTTGAATCTATCTTATTGCTACCACTCTTGCGCAGCTCCGAAATAACATTGGTGTCGAGGAGACAGTTCATGTCAATTCGGCAGGTTGAATGAGCGACTTGTCGAGCTTAGGAGGGGAAAACTTGATAGTAGCCGCTGCTGGCATGGCTAAAAGGTCTAGAATGTTTTTATCACCTCCGGTGATTTTACGGTACTGTTCAATACTTAAAAGTACATGTGCCGGTTTACCACGATCTGTAATAATTACAGGGTTGTCCATAGCATTTTTTTTAGCCTTACCAATGTCGTGATTAAACTCTCTGCTGGAAATTGTTACAATGGACATTGAATACCTCCTTGTTGATCATATTTTAAGGATAAAAATTTTATTTAACGAAGAGATCGGGCAAAAAAGGCATTCAATAAACGGGTTCATTGATGCTTCCCATGTCCTGCAATATCGCCAATTGCAGAGTCCGGCTTTTATGTAGAAACGTTACTACATGAGATCTGGTTTGTCAATGATATTAGTATAGGAGCCCGCCCCTGCGTGCGCTTGTACCCTTTGTTCGGGTGAAACAGCGCTATGCATAATGGAAGTATTACCCAAATTCATGTTGCAATCAAGACTGTAAAGTTCAATTTATTCTTTACCGATCCCTAACCTAAACCTGAGTACGATATTGTCCATGTTATTTAATTTCTGTTCCTAATTTCAAGACTCTCTTTTAATCCTGCCAGAAGAACAAAACGCCCTAAAGGGACAATGTTACAGGGAAAGGAACCAACAAAAAGCGGGTTGTCGCAGAGTCCGCCGGAAAGGTAGAGCTTCTCCGGGCGTTTTGCAAAGTTATAGGCATTGACGGCAATGCCTTTTACAAATTTTGCCACCGCTTCTGCTTCACTTTCACCTGTTACCACAGCATCAAAGATATGGCTCATGCCTAATACGCCGCAGGTAATAGAAAAGGATGTTTTTGGGATTGGGAGGCTTGAGAAATCGATATCGTAGTATTTCTCAAGGAGCTCTATGGTAAAGCCCATGCTGGCTCCGCATTCTGCATTCCAGCCCATATCTTTTATCTTTCCGTCTTCGTAGATTACGTACTTAATATCTCGACTGCCACAATCGAGAAGTGTGAATGATTGATCCGGGATTAAACGAAGTCCACCACGGGCAAGGGCCGTGAGCTCATTCACATAACGGATCGCATAGCGTTTGCCATTGTGTCCCGTTGCAATATCCACCCGTATACTGCGGTCAAATTCCCGCGTGGGAATCAGGCTTGCCTCCTTTTTTGAATCAGTGTCCAGTAGTTTACAATAGGATGTTCCAAAATCAGCGAGCAGCATTTATGATACTCCTGAAAGTTCAAGGAAGGCCTGAATTTTGGCCTTGGCGCTATTGCCTGCTGTAATGTCGCAATCAAGATAGAGGGCGTATGGGTGTTTGGTGGCTAGATGTCTTGCCAGGGCCGTCTTGGCGCAAAACGATTGGGCGAAAAAGACGGTGGGGATATCAGGATTATAATAGGATTCCATTGTGGGATTGTCTGGTGTCTTGTTCTCCATGCAACGCGCCCAGCCGTAGATATGAGTGGTGTCCGGGAAAAAGCCGAGCAATGAAAAGTCCCGTGGTGGTACGCCCCAAAAACCTGCGGTGGGTTTACAGGGTGGAATATCTGGGTATTTTTCTACACCCTGTACACCCGAAGTGATGGCAGACATCTTTTCCACAAGATTCATCTCTGCTTTACAGAGGGGAGTACCAAAATTTACGCAATCCTGATTCCTGGTTTGTATAAGCTCTGTTTGAGGGAGAATATCCTTTAAGATTGTTGCAGTGTGGACGGCACAATCACATTTACCAGCACCCGTGTCGATGTAGATAATATCTGGTTGTAGAGTCAGGCTGTTGGCGATTACCGTTCGAAGTATACCGCAATAGACGCGAGGCAGGAAAGGGGAGGCTGTTTCCAGATCTATTTTCCCCTGGGGTTCGTCAAGGTCAACAACATGACTGTTCTGTTGTTTCAGGTCTATCATCACAGCAAGTGGTGGAACACCGACAATACCAACAACAGCTTTGTGAGCATCTCCCATCAGCTTCCCTGTTTATGCAGGAAGTAAAATCCACTGAGTCCAAAAAGGATATGGATAAGCATTGCCGCAATAACAGGAGAGAGGTATCCTGCCGTAGCCAGGGACTGCAGGGCTCCCCATAATCCCCAGGCGACAAAGGCCATGCCGCAGCTTACGGGGACAGCGATTGACAGGTCTTTTCCCCACTTTTTGAATGATAACAGGAGCATGGGGAGGCCTAGGAGCAGCAGGGGGATCCCTAGAAGGGTGTAGGAAATACGGCCATAAAAATTAGTTCTTGCCACCGCAGTCTCATGATCGGTGTTTTTATTGTGCATCTCCTGAAACAATTCTGTGAGCGAAAGCTCGGCCGCCTGGTACTTAGGTACAAAAAAGAACTCTGGTTTTTCAGGAAAGGCGAAGGCCTGTTTTTGAAAGAGTGTGGTTCTGTATGCCTCTGGATTGATATTTCGCTGGATTTGACCCTTTGTGAGTTGCCAGCCATTGCTTTCTGTCCATTCTGCTTTTTGGGCTGAAACCAGTGTCTCAAGTTTGTGGTCAGGACTCCAGCTTGAGTAAGAAAAATCCAGAAACACATCTTTTTCGGGCCAGGGTCTGGCAAAGGAGAAGAAGCCTTCTTTTCCCTTGTAGTAATATCGACCGTTTCTGTGGATACCAAGCGGCACCATGCCTTTTACCCCTTCGTACCAGATTGTGTTGGTTGTAGCAATTGTTCGAGGCAGTATCCATTGTGCCATGGCTAGAAAGAGCATGGTGAAAATCAGGGAACCTATCAAGAGGGGACTTACTATGGATCGCAGGTGGATTCCACCTGCCATCATTGCAGTTAGTTCATTGTTATGGCTGAGTATTCCAAGGGTGATGACTCCTGCCAGTAGGATGAGTACCGGGCCGAGCATATCAATAATAAAAGGAATGGAAAACACAAAAAACTGTACAATCGTGGCTATGGATTTCTCATGACCCAGGAAGTTGTCGATCTTTTCGAAGAAATCCACGAGAAGATAGATGGCTACAAATGCGGATGCCACAATTATAAAGTTGCGGAAAAATTGAGCCAGAATATAGCGATTTAAAAGATTCACGTATGTATTACCAGCGCAGGAATTTTTGGCTTAATAGAAAACCGATTGCCACCATGGCAAGACCAGAAACATTTGAAAGAGCCAGATAGGTGAAGGCCTGAATATGTTCACCAACCTTGAGGAGTTGGACAGTTTCCCGGGCAAAGGTTGAAAAAGTTGTGAAACCACCCAAAAAACCTGTAAAGAGAAAGAGTCTGAAACTATTATCGATCTGAACACGATCAAACAGAGACCAGAAGATCCCAATCAACAGACAACCAAGAAGGTTGGCTATAAAGGTCCCGGTGGGGAAGGTCTGGGTGTGATAGCTGCCTGCAGCAAGGGATATAAGATATCGTGCCACAGAACCAATTGCTCCCCCAAGTGCTATGGCAATAATTTTTTCCATTCTGTTTGAGATTATTGTATTAAATAGGG
>JAOZLI010000158.1 GCA_029934915.1 Desulfocapsa sp.
ATAGAAAAAGATAAAAAAGCTGCAGCCAGAAAGAAAAAACTCGATGCCAGGAGTGGTGTACCTTTTGCGGTAGTTAATGGTGTAAAGATTCATGGGTATTCTCCAGAACAATATACAGAAGCACTGAAAAAATGAAGGTTTAATACTTCTCAAAAACAGGTGAGCAAAATGATAGTAGGTGTACCCAAAGAGATAAAAATCCTTGAAAATCGGGTTGCCATGACTCCCGCAGGAGTTGAAGCTCTAATAGGCCGTGGTCACAGGGTTCTTGTTGAAGAGAACGCAGGAATTGGCTCGGGACTGGACAACGAGTGCTACACTGAAGCGGGAGCCGAAATGGTCAGTGCGGATAAAGCCTGGTCTGCTGAAATGGTGATTAAAGTAAAAGAACCGATTGTTTCAGAATATAAATACCTGCGGGATGATTTACTGCTTTTTACCTATCTGCATCTTGCAGCAGAACGTGAACTTACAGAAGCCCTGCTCAAAGCTGGAACCACTGCCATAGCCTACGAAACCGTACAAACTGCAGATGGTGGGCTTCCCCTGCTTACCCCCATGAGTGAAGTTGCAGGACGGATGGCCACCCAGGTGGGTGCTCATTATCTTGAGAAACATCAGGGAGGACGCGGTATGCTGCTTGGTGGTGTTCCTGGTGTGTCTCCGGCCACTGTAGTTATTTTGGGAGGAGGTGTTGTGGGAACCAATGCCGCCAAAATTGCCGTGGGTATGGGTGCTCGTGTTATTATCATGGATCTGAATCATAATCGTCTCCAATATCTTGACGATGTCTTCCAGGGAAGAATGACCACCATGAGCTCCAACGAAGCAAATATTCGAACTTACCTGAGGCAGGCTGATTTGCTTATCGGGGCGGTACTCATTCCGGGAGCGAAGGCACCACATCTTGTCACCAGAGAAATGCTATTTTTTATGAAGGAAGGATCTGTAATTGTTGATGTGGCAGTGGATCAGGGAGGGTGTGTGGAAACCATAAAGGCTACAACTCATGCCGATCCAACCTACGTGGTGGATGGTGTTGTGCATTATGGGGTGGCCAATATGCCCGGTGCTGTGCCGCATACCTCGACTTTTGCTCTGGTTAATCAGACAGTGCCCTATGCCATGAAGTTGGCTGAAAAGGGTGTTGCAGCACTTAAGGATGACCCGGCCCTGGCTAAAGGACTTAACTGTTATCGGGGGAAATTAACCTATGAGGCGGTGGGCAGGGCTTTTGATATTGAAGTTACTTCTTTTGAGGATTGTTAAAGAGATGTACTTGTAAAAACCTATTCACCATGAAGAGCATGAAGGCCATGAAGAAAAGCAAATCAATCTTTTAACTTCATGACCTTCATGCTCTTCATGGTGTGTTTGTCTTTTTACGATGCGATCAATGTTATAATAACAATAGAAATAGTAAACTGAGACACAAAGCTATATATGATAATCCCACTACTTTCCATCGACCCATAATTTTCTCTGTTTTGCGTAGGTACGGGATGAGCATATGCAGGAAGATAACGAGTTTATTTTGTTGTGGCTTTGGTGTTTCTTTTTTCTGCAACAAGTTCGTTACAGCGCATATAAGGGTATCAAAACTAAACTTCCTCTTTTGATCTTTTGTCGGAAGATTTATTTTGACAGATACTCGGTGCCAGGCAAAAAACAGGAGAAAACCTCCGGCCACTGGCCATAATCCCTGCAGAATTTTTGTCCCTACTATGGAATGACTGGCAAAATTGTTTGCTGCGGGCCATAGCCAGAGAGTCACTGCCACTGCTATAAAACTGAGAGTGAAAATGATCCGACTTATTCCCCTGTCCTGTTTCTCCCTCCCTCTATAGCATTTGAGCACAATTATAAAGTGAAGCATAAGCAGGGTTGTGGTCATTGCTGTTGCGGGGAGAAAAAATGCACTTAAGCTAGACCAGGGATCTCCAAGGCTTAGTGCGAGTTCTTTAAATGCGGTTTTGGCAACTGATCCGCTGGTAAACGGGAGGCCGGCTAAAGCCAGGGCTGGAAGCAGGATAGCCGCCAACTGCAGTTTTGACAGATGGCTCCCCTGACGCTCAACAAGATCATAGCCAAAGAACAGGCTGCTTTTGGCCAGGGAATGGTGCACCACATAAACGATAAGTACAGGCGCGGCCAGGAGTCCAGCCTCCTGATTAAGAAGACCCATCCCAAAAATAACGGTTATCAGCCCCATCTGGCTGATGCTTGATGCACCAAGTATTGCTCCTGCCTGTTGTTTGCCAAGACCAACCAGTACTCCATATAATGCAGCAATAGCACCCAGAACTATAAAAATAACAGCCCCTTGAGGGCATGCTGTCTCTCCCAGCGGTAAAAAGCGCAACCAGCCAAGAATGCCCGCATTAACCATGGATCCGGCCAGAGCTGCTGCGGCCGGGATGGGCACAGCTTGATAGGCAGGTATCATCCAGCCGTGGAAAGGCAAGGCCCCTATTTTAACACCAAAGCCAACAAAGAGTAAGGTGAGGGTTACAGGGTGGTACGAGACATCTGCAATATCCTCAAGAGCTAGGCTTCCACTATTGTGAGCAAGAACGATCATCACAGTAAACAGTGCAACTTCTCCAATCATTACCAGGATAAGATAAAGGCGTCCGGCAGTTATGGCTCCTTTATCACTTTTATGAACCACAAGACCATAGGCCGCAAAACTCATCATGGCAAAAAAGAGATAGTAGCCGAGCATGCCCTGGGCGAGGATAAGACCAAAGTTTCCAGCCATGGCAGTCAAAAAGAACATATAAAAACGTACCTGATGGCTGTCATTTTTTAACAGGCTTTTACAGCTGATACTGGCCAGTAACCAGATAAAACCTGCCAGCAAAAGGAAAATTCTGCCTGTTTCATCCAGTCCCATGCGGCCACCCATGAAAAACCAACCTACTTCTACAACCATATCAAGGGGTGACGTTAAGGCAACAATAAGAGCAGGTAGTGTTGCCCATGGAGTCAGACCTATAACTTTTTTACGCAACGGTGTGCAGCACAATATCGCCATGATTAAGGGTGTACCTGCGGCCAGCGAAAAAATCAGGGGTTGCACTGCAGTTTCAATATTCGCAGGAATCACAGGGTGTACCCCCTGACAATAAAACGAACCCAGGCTAAGGGGCTGATCTGGGCATTGGCTACCAAACCTGCAGCCAACACAATAAATGCTGTAATAAGTGGCGGAACAAGCAGCATTAAACGGGTCTCAAAACGGCCAATATACATCTCTTCAGGCCATGGTCCCTGCTGTTTGGCAAACCAGGCTCGGATCAGAACCGGCAGGAAATACCAGGCGTTGAGAAGGCTACTCAGTACAAGTATCAAGAGGAGCCACCAGTTTCCTCCAGCCAGACCGCCAAGACCGAGATACCACTTACTGACAAATCCGACTGTGGGCGGGATACCTATCATACCAAGAGCTCCAATGGAAAATGCCGCCATGGTAAAAGGCATGCGGCGTGCTACTCCGTTCATTTCACTGATACGGTGTATACCCAGTGTTTCAGCGAGATTGCCAGCGCAGAAAAACAGAGTAATTTTCATCAATCCCTGGTGTACAAGGTGGACCAGAGCGCCAATGACCGCCAGCGGTTGATCAACCATACTCATCCCCAAAGCAATATAGGAGACCTGGCTGATGGTGGAAAAGGCAAGTCGTCGTTTAAGATCATCTTGTTGCAAGGCACGGACAGACCCATAAATAATGGTGATCGTGGCGATACCACCAAGCAGGGGCAGAACTCCCAAAAGAAGCAGATTGTGGGCTCCGTACACATCAAGAACAATGCGAATAATACCAAAGGCACCTGCCTTGACCACGGCTACCGCATGCAAAAGAGCACTCACCGGTGCTGGTGCCACCATGGCCTGGGGTAGCCAGCCGTGCAGAGGAACAAGTGCGGCTTTGACTCCAACCCCGATTATCAGCAGGACGAAAATAATGCTTAAAACTTGGCTGTGACTTGCAAGATAGGATGGAGAAAACCCTGCTTCTGAAAAATCCACCGGTCCAACAACACTTTGTAGCCAGACAACGGCTATGAGAAAGACCGCACCACCACCAAGGGCATAAATGAGATAATTACGGCCGGCCCGCAGAGATTTTTCTGTCCCGCGATGGATAACCAGCGGATAGGTGGTAAGAGTAAGCATTTCATAAAAAAGTAAAAATGTCACCAGATTACCCGCAAGAGCAATGCCGATGGTCACTGTCACACAGAGACTGAAGTAGCCGAAAAAATGACTTCGATTAGGAGAACCCTCCAGGTAGCCTATGGCATAGATGGTGGTTAATAGCCAGAGTACACTGGATAGGGTGGCAAACAGGGCAGACAGGGGATCACCATTTAACAGGAGTTCCACGCCGGGGATAAGCGGTATTCTAATTTCAAAAATATGGCCGTAATAAATTCCCGCATTCATAAGCAGAACCAGCGATATTTTGACTATGGATCCGCAGAGGTTAAGAATCGTACGCAGACGATGTTGCTCCTCTGGCAGGCAAAAGATGACTATACCGGGAATAAATGAGCTGAGCAGTATGGAGATCAGCAGGAGTTGTCCTGAGTTCATGGCAGGCCCCCTGGAAAAATTCCTGTGTTTCCCTGTGATAAAACGTGCAGGATCCAGGGTGCGAGCAGTCCAAGAGACAGGGAAATGACTGCAAGGATTAAAGCCGGCCATTCAAGAAGCGGAGAAAGAGCTTCACCTTTCTTCAACGTATACTCTTTTGGAATTACAAAGAAGCGCGACATGACCCGGAATACATAGATCATTGCCAACAGACTGCCGGATATGATCACCAAGACCCACCACCACTGTGAAGATGTAAGGGCGGAGTTGAGCAGCATCCATTTAGCAATAAAAGCACCCGATGGAGGCAGTCCCATAAGACTGACTCCGGCAATACCATAAGCAAAGACAGTTATTGGCAGGCTGGATCTTACCCCTTCCAGATCTTTGATCCGATCATGGCCGAGATGCAGATACACGGAACCGGCCGCCATAAACATGGCTGATTTTGCAAAGGCATGGGTCAAAGCCAGGAAAATCACTATGGACCAGACCTGTACTCCTTCAACAGCCCTGCTGAGGGGAAAGGCAATAAACAGATATCCAAGCTGGGAAACGGTGGAATAGGCCACCATTAGTTTCAGTCTGTGTTGACGCATTGCCTGCACGGCACCCCAGAACACTGCAACCGCCCCCAGGATTCCCATAAAATTCAGGGCAGGGAGAGTAACGATGGGGGCAAATATTTCGAACCAAAAGCGGAATAACAGGTAAAAAGACCCTTTAACCACCAGGGCCGAGAGAATGACACTCACCGGAGCCAAGGCATTGGCATGGGCCGGAGGCAGCCAGAAATGGAGTGGTACCAGGGCAGTTTTGAGTAACAGTCCTGCAGTCAGTAGAGCCAGAGCAGTACTTATGCCTGCACCGTTTCCAGCAAGGTTTTGTAACATATCCAGATCCAGTACCCCACATGTTCGGTAGAGAAAGACAACACCGAGAAGATAGGTGAGTGATCCTAACAGACTGATAAGCAGATAACGAAAGGATGCACGCTGGGAAGCGGGTTTTCCAGATAGTGCCGCCAGAGATGCCGCCGAAATTCCGATAAGTTCCAGGGTGACGTATAAATTGAAGATATCATTGGAAAGAAACAGACCGTTTAAACCGGTCAGTAGCAGCAGCCAGAGTGGCCAGAAATAGCGCTGCTGGCGTTGGTGTCTGCCAGCACGTAAGGGGTTGGAAATACGATGGGAAAAATATCCCCGGGCATAGAGAGTCACTGCCAAACCTGTGACTGCAGTCATCAGCAGCATAAGCAGGGCAGGACCATCTGTTCGCAGGGTGATTCCTAAAGGAGGGCGCCAACCGCCTATATAGCAACGCATGGAACCGAAGACAAGTAATTGGTAAATAAGGAAACAGACGACTACAAAATTGAGAAGAGTTGCAGCAAGGGCGATGATAAAAGTCTTGCGATTGAATAGAAAACAGAGCAGTCCAGCGATCAGGGGCAGAATAACGGGAGCAATCATCCATGCCGGAGTATCTGCCTCAAAAAAGATCACGTTCTGTTTTCCCGCGGAGCTTTAGATTTCTTTGTTTTTTTCAAAAGAGCACTATTTGATGTCTCCTGTACCCGACAGGCCAGGATCAGGGCAAGTGCCGTGACACTC
>JAOZLI010000439.1 GCA_029934915.1 Desulfocapsa sp.
CCTTGACTGTCCGCCTGAAGATTCCTATTGTAAGGTTGTCTATAAACACACTTATAATTATTGGAAAATAATATACGTCCAATATTAATATACAATCGAAAAAGCAGGAACATAAATGGAATATTATGAAATTTTGGGTTTGAGCAAAGGAGCTTCTGCCCAGGAGGTTAAAAAGTCCTATCGAAAACTTGCCTTAAAGTACCATCCCGATAAAAACCCTGATGATAAAGCTGCTGAGGAAAAGTTTAAAGAAATCAGTGAGGCCTACGCCGTTCTCTCCGACCCCGAGAAGAAAAAACAGTACGACACGTACGGGTCTGCCGATTTCCATCAGCGCTATTCCCAGGAAGATATCTTTAAAAATTTTAATATGGATGATATCTTAAGGCAATTTGGTTTTGGGGGTGCTGGAGGTGCTGGCCGTGGTGGTGGAGGTTTTCGTATGAATATGGGAGGAGCTGGTGGAGGAAGTCAGTTCTCTAATATATTCAGTCAAGCTGGTGGTGCTGCAAACGGTGGCTGCGGTGGAGGTTGCCATAGTCAACAGCCCCCTCCAAAGGGTCAAGATATGACCTATCAACTTTCTGTCACCCTGGAAGATGTCCTCAATGGTGCTGAAAAAAGTATAGCTCTTAGAAATAATGGCACCAATAACAGTGTTAACGTAAAAGTTCCTAAAGGTATTGAGGCAGGAAAAAAATTACGCCTGAAAGGGAAGGGTGGACAGGCGCCTCCTGGTGGTGTACCCGGTGATCTGTTTTTGAAAATTGATATTTCTCCTCACGAACTATATCAGCGAGAGGGTAATAACCTGATTTTTGAAAAGAAAATCCCATTTAGTCAGGCCTGTCTTGGTGCAAAAATTGATGTGGAGACCCTGGAAGGGAAGAAATTTAAAGTGAATATTCCTGCTGGTATACAAGGAGATTCAAAGTTGCGGTTGAAAGGATATGGGCTGCCTGTCGGGTCGCATAATGGCCGTGGTGATCTTTTTGTGAGAGTTGGGGTGGATATTCCCCAGGAGCTTGATGATAGTCAGCAGGAAAGTATTGCTAAGTTGCAGGAATGCGGTCTGTAGTAGTATAATGCAACATCTGCCATATCCATTACAGGCTATGGCAGATGTTCGGATATCCCTAATCCCTACAGTGTGCTACTCTTGTCCACGCTCACAGGTAATAGAATAGCTTCTGATAATCTCATTTCTTTGCATTCTCCTCAGGTCAGGCCCACATCCTTTCTCTCCTTCAGTGACACTATAAACCGAAAAAATAATGGTGGAAATGTCAGGTGCAGAATCGGGGTGCAGTGAACAGGCTGCAAATTCAACAGCACTTTTTATGTCACCGATTATATAGTCGTAAATATGGTTTGATTGTTGGCATTCTGCTGGTACGAAATCTAATTCATTGTTATATAAATGAATGTTCATACAATGCTGGGCAGAGTCTCTTGCTCTTCTCCGGCATTTGTTTGGAACAGATTCGTCACAGCCACCTTGTGCGTAAAATTCCCCTATTTTTGTCCTGGCATTCCCTAAAAGATTTTTTTCCCCATTAACGCTCACTATTTTCACTTCATAATAAGCATTACAACTCTCTTGAATATTCTCCTCTGCCAACGTAGCACCAGGGAATGTTAGCAGAGCTAACGGTATAGTCAAAAGGATACTACGTATTGTAGATTGGTTCTTTTTCATTTTCTCTACAATGTCATCAATAATTAGCATCCGCAAATGCCAGCCAACCACCAGCACCTACAAGACTCTTATCGTATTCATTTAAGGTAAAAGA
>JAOZLI010000159.1 GCA_029934915.1 Desulfocapsa sp.
TTCTCAGTTCGCATTAACTGGCACTTTGCGATCTGTCAGCGTAATCCCTGATAATTTTAAAAATAAGGAATAACCAATGTTTTTACGTATAACCCTGATTCTAACATGCTTAGTAACGCTTGCGACAAATGCATGGAGTGAAGAGAAAATTCTGACAATGTCCACCACCACCAGTACCCAGTCTTCAGGACTTCTCGACATTCTTTTACCTGTATTTGAAAAGAAAAGCGGGATCAAAATAAAAGTCATCGCCAAAGGCACAGGTGCTGCCATACGAGACGGAGAAGATGGCAATGTTGATATTATTTTTGTTCATGCCAAAGGACGTGAAATTGCATTCGTCGACCAAGGTTTTGGTACTGAACGATTTCCAGTAATGCATAATGATTTTGTCCTGGTTGGGCCATCACAGGATCCTGCCGCAATCAGGAACAGTGGCCATATCGGTGAGGCTCTACAAAAAATCAGCAGCACGCAAGCTGTTTTTATTTCCCGTGGTGACGATTCGGGTACACACACTAAAGAACAGGCACTCTGGGCAGATAGTGGTATTCAGTTGACTGAAAAGACCAAAACCATTATCAAGAAAGGAAAAGAGACCAAAATTACCTCGAAATTTCCGGTGAACTCAAAGAACTGGTATATGTCCATTGGACAGGGTATGGGGAAAGTTTTGGTCTATGCCGATGAGAAACAAGCCTATACTCTTTCTGATCGTGGTACCTATATCAAATATAAATACGGAAAAACTCCTGCGTTAGAACTGGATATCCTCAGTCAGGGGGGCGAGAATCTGGCGAACCCTTATGGTATCATCCCGGTTAATCCGAAAAAACATCCCCATGTCAAATATAACCTGGCCATGGAATTCGTGAACTGGATAACCGGCGCACAGGGTCAAAAGCTTATTGGTGCATACCGCCTTGAGAACAAACAGCTCTTTTACCCTGACGTAATCAAATAACATAAAACCGAGCCCTCATGAATCTTCTGCTGGATAGCATACAGTCTGCATTTCTCCTTTTACTGGCCTGCGATCCAGAGTTATTCAGCATTGTCGGGGTCTCACTCAAGGTCAGTTGCATTTCAACACTCATTGCATCCCTGGTTGGAATTCCCGTTGGCTTTCTTATTGCCCATTCCAACTTCTATGGCAAGCGACTGCTGCTGACCTTTCTAAATACTCTTCTGGCATTGCCCACCGTGGTAATTGGTCTAGTGGTTTACTCCTTTATTTCCCGGCGTGGTATACTCGGCCCCTGGGAACTGCTCTACACCCAAAAGGCCATAATTATTGGTCAAGTTATCCTTATTATACCTCTGGTTACATCCTTATGTATTGCAGCTATCAGCAAAATTGATTCACGTTACCGCAAAACAGCTCTAACCCTCGGTGCAACTCATCTCCAAATGGCATTAGTCATTCTTAAAGAGGCGCGCTATGGAATTGGTGCTGCAGTTATTGCCGCCTTTGGCAGGGTAATTGCCGAAGTGGGCATCAGTATGATGCTTGGAGGGAACGCCAAAGGATTTACCCGCACCATGACAACGGCCATGGCTCTTGAGTATGACAAGGGTGAATTTGTGCTTGCTGTGGCTCTGGGACTCACCCTGATGACCATAGCATTTGGGGTAAATATGCTGTTTCATTTTTTTCAGGGAAGAACCGAAGTCGATGCTATTTGAAGCAGCCAAACTTACCCGAACATTTAAAGGACGGGAGATTCTCAATCTCAGTCAGTTTAAACTCGAGAAAGGAAAAATATATGCGCTTATAGGGGCCAATGGCGCTGGAAAGACAACCCTTCTCAATCTTCTGGCATTGCTGGACAAACCAACATCAGGACAGCTATTCTTTTGTGGTCAGGAAGTTCAATACAATAGACAGCAACTGCTACATCTACGCCGCCGGATTGTTCTGGTGGATCAACACCCCATTCTCTTTACCGGCCCGGTTTGGAAAAATGTTGAATTTGGGCTGAAGGTACGAGGAATAGCAAAAAAAATCCGCAGAGAACGTACTGAAGAAGTGCTGGCACTTGTTGGCATGGAAGAGTTTTACCTGGCCGATGCTCACAAGCTGTCAGGGGGGGAAAGTAAACGCATTGCGCTGGCTCGTGCTCTGGTAATTGAACCAGAGGTATTGCTCTGTGACGAGCCCACCGCCAACGTCGATGCTGAGAACCAGGAAATTATCTTACAGATTCTTAAGCGGATCAACAGAAAAAAACAAACATCCATACTGCTGGCGACCCATTACCTCTCACAAAGTCGGCGCCTGGCCCATCACACTCTTCTACTGGAACATGGCGCACTATCGGAGACAATCGATCCTGCTTAGGATATACTTTATAACGAGGCAGAAGTTACTTGGACGAATCAGCAGCTTCCTGAGCTGCATCAAGAAAGTCCTGCTTGGTGAGGTCAAAGTCAGCACCGTGTCCCTGATCAATCCGCAACACAATCGTCATATCATCCTGCATAGGAGGTGCAAATTGAAAGAGTCCTTCTTTGTCGGTTACTCCTTCCAGTAGTTTATTTCCTTCTTTATCAACAACAATAATGGTCCCTTTCTGCACCTTTTTTCCACCCATAAAAAAGGCTTCGACAAAAACTGTATTATTTTCGACATAACACCAGAGAACAGTGGCATGAGCATGGGCATAGGTAGCAGCAAACACAAGCAATAAAAGAGTGATAGAAAAAAGACTAACTAACGAGGGCTTACGTTCAGACATAACAAGCAACTCTCCATGGTGTAAAAATTAACGTCCAACATCGAACATCCAACATTGAACATCGAATGAAAGAACCCGGCAACAAATCGTTGAAACACGAACGGTTTCGATTCGTTACCATTGCTCTCACATTAGAACACTATTCTTTCTGTTAATTCATAATTCGATATTGGATGTTCGGGGTTCGATATTCATCTTTATAACTCTTTTACACCTCTCCCTGACTTAACCCACCCTTTGAAAAAAGCGGTTTAAGCAGTAGAGAGCCATAAAACAAAACACTGGAAACAAGAACAATCACTGCGCCACTTGGGATCGGCAAAAAACCAGAAAGCAAAAGCCCAAAGGTAGTGCTTATAGTGGAAAACAGAACACTGACCCACACAAACTGACGAAGATTACTGACAATATTCTGTGCACCTGCTGCAGGAACTACAACCAGCACCAATACCAGTAACGCGCCTATCAGCTTTAAACTGGCCACAACAATAATAGTCATCAAGCAGACAAAAACATACTCAAGAAAGACAGGGGACAATCCGCGAGCCTTGGCAAGAATGGGATTAAAACCACCAAGCATAACCTTATTAAAGTTGAACGCAAAGATTATACCAACAACAAGGGAGGCGATGGAAAGAGTAATCAGATCCATATCATTAAGTGTAATCAGGCTCCCAAACAAAATACCTTCAACCTGATGTACATTAAACTGACTGGTGACAACGATCATCAAAATGATACCGACGCCAAGCACCTGAGCCAGGACAACACCAATAATTGTATCATTTGACAGGCGAGATCGATTTTTTACAAAGGTCATCAAGAGGGCGACAATCAGACAGAAGCCGTACAAACCAGCGTAGGTTCCTTCAATGGGTTCTCCGAAGAGTAGCCCTATTGCCACACCTGACATAGCAGCATTACCAATGGTCTGGGTGAAAAAAGAGAGCTTTTTGGTCACAACAACAGTGCCCATGGCACCGAGTAAGGGACCAATTATAATTGCAGCGAGCAAGCCGCGAACCATAAAAGTATGCTCAAAAATTGATGGCAGGTATCCTGCCGTTGCCCAGCCACGTATTATATCATAAATATATTCCATAAAAAGCCTAAGAAGAACTCACATTCGTCATCATATCGGAAAGACTCAAATTTTCTGGCGGGCCATCGTAGGTAACAGTCCGATTAATTGCAGTTACACGATCAGCAATGCGTAAAATTGTCTGCATATCATGGCTCACCAGTAAAATTGAATGCCCATGATCCTGCTTTAACTGAACAAGCATCTTTTCAAAATGCCTGGCTCCGACCTCATCCACGTTACTTGCCGGTTCATCGAGTAACAGTAACTCAGGCTTGGGAACCAGTGCCTGGGCCAATAATACTCTTCTAAACTCACCACCGGAGAGATACCCGACCCCTCTATCAATGAGGTGCTCACATTCTGTTACCGAAAGAATTTTCAGTATTTGCTCACGCATGGGTTTTCTGCGCCCAAGAAATAATGGAAATTTTCGCAGCATCAGATACAAAAAGTCGAAAACAGTGATAGGCACGGAATGATCGAACTCAAGTAATTGCGGCACATACCCTATCCGGCCATTATCACCAAAGAAAAAACGGATGGTGCCTTTGTGAGGCATACCACCCATAATACTCCGAATCAATGTAGTTTTCCCAGCTCCATTGGGGCCTATCAGGGCATGAATATGACCAGGTTTTACATCAATATTTACATCGCTTAGAATTCGGTTTCCACCCAGGGTGAGGGACAAATCCCGGATTTCAAGAAGGTTACCCCGCCCTGATTCAACCATTATTGCACACCGGCAGCATCAGTCAAAGCCTGAACAATAGCATCCAGATTTCTTTTCATATCTTCTTCGAACAAATCCGCACGATACTCACCGTTTGAAACATGGGAAAGACTATAGATACGGCAACCAGTTTCCTGAAAAATAATTTCAACATACTTCTTTTCATAATCCAGCTCGGTGAACAGGATATTGACCTGAGCTTTTTTTATTCTTTTTATCGTATCCTGCAACTGCCGTGCACTTGGCTCAACTCCATGCCGTGGTTGCACAACTGCGGAGATCTCGATTCCCAGTTCCTGAAAGATATAGGCATAGCCATCATGAACGGTGGCAATGCGAAGTGAAGCCATATCAATAGCGTCAATTCTCAGTAATGCTGCAGCCAGTAATTTACGTAACTTCCTGGTATAGGTACGGCTGTTTTCCTTAAAAAGAGCAGCCTTATCCGGACAACGTTTTCCCAGTTCCTTTGCAATCATCTGTACTTGCATAACAGCTATAGTCAGACCAAGATAGGTATGGCTGTTAAATGCCACTTTTTGACTATCATCTTCAAAATTATAGTGCGTTGCATAGGAAGGAATCAGGGGCAAGCCCTTGCTGGTATCGATAATCTGCAGATTTTTGACATCCGTAGCTTTCAACATGGGGCCAACAAACTCATCATGCCCGAGCCCATTAACGACCAGGATATCAAGCCCCTGCAAATGTCCAAGATCTGCAGGCATGGGCTGGTAGGTGTGAGGATCAGCACCGGGTGGAATAAGAGGGCTTACGATGGCACATCCACCAACAATATTTTTCACCCACGAGTAATAGGGATGGAGGGAAACAGCAATGTTCAGATCACATACGGCCCTTGCCTGTGTGACCGGGAAAAACAGTAATACCAATAAAAGATGTAAAAACAGGCTAATTTTCTGCATGTATTTATTACTACTCCCTATTTTTTCTAACTGCCCGAATGGAGAGATCTATTGACCAGGTTGCTCAGAGAGGCTATTTTCATCTATGGAACTATTTGTAATAATCCACTTCCAGCCACGTTCGATAAGATTCACTCCAGGATGTTCTATCATTTGAGGGTTTATCCAGATTTGCGAAGTAAAACGTATCTGTTTATTGCTATCCTCACCGAAATGTGGATGGGGATGATCTTCACTGTGCACGTCAATAATGCGTAGAATGAAACTGTTTTCCAGTGGATCGCCCCCCTCCCGTTTATCTGCAGCAGCGGTGCTATTAATCCCATAATAATCTACCCAGCCTGCTCCCTCATACTTCTCCCAGGCGAATCCTCGTAGGCCGCGAGGGAGAAAGACATCTGCAAAGGGGGGCAAGGCATCTTCTTTCAAGGTATTAACATCAGGCCAGTTACCAACTTCTTCACGTAAATCCACCACATCTGCAACAACTCCAAGTAATGCCCGGTAGATCACAGGTGCCTGAGCTTTTAAATTCAGGTTATTAATCTGATATGATTGGGCCTTTGCACGAGTATCCTTAGAACTAACCAGTGAAAAACGAACACTCATAAGTAGAATAATCAGGGCAATCAGGACAACAAGAATCAGAGCCTCGCGCAGGGCGGCCTTAGGCTGCACCAGAACTTCTCGATACTGCCGACTTGCGGAACTACTTTCTACCATTCTGGCTC
>JAOZLI010000020.1 GCA_029934915.1 Desulfocapsa sp.
CAGCCCATATTTCCAGCAACGGGCTCTACAATAACACAAGCGATGGAATCACTTTTTTCCCGCAGGGTTTTCTCCAACACCTCTTCATCATTGTAAGGAATTGAGATTGTATTCTTGACAACATCCTCAGGGACACCAGGACTGCCGGGGATGCCGAGCGTAATGACTCCAGACCCGGCTTTAATAAGAAAAGAATCCGCATGTCCGTGGTAACAGCCATCAAATTTAACGATTATGTCCTTTCCGGTATATCCCCGGGCAAGACGTACCGCGCTCATGGTAGCCTCAGTACCCGAGTTCACAAAACGTACCTTCTCAATAGAAGGGACCGCTTCCACAACCATGGAGGCGAGGGCCATTTCTTTAGTTGTCGGCGCCCCAAAAGATGTGGAATCGTCAGCAGCTTCCTTTACAGCCTCAATGATTTCGTCATTTGCATGTCCATGGATCATCGGCCCCCAGGAACAAACAAAATCAATATATTCATTGCCATCTATATCGTAGAGTTTTGAACCTTTAGCCTTTTGGATAAATATCGGATCACAGCCAACTGAGCGGCATGCCCTGACAGGACTATTCACGCCTCCGGGGATAACTTCCTTGGCCTTTTCAAACATCTTACTTGAAATCGTTGTATTCATTTTGGCTCCATTTTCTTTGGGAAAAGTGTTCTTTTATCTGGTCGCTACAAAGAAAAGCACCTGTCTCAAAAGTGCCTTGAGACATTAGATATTTCGTAGTAGCCTTCAATTTTTAAAAAAGAATATAGCACGAGTTATAAAAAAGTGTCAAACAGCTTCCTTCCCTTGACCTTTTCACAATGGTACACATTGTATTGGCCTGTACTCTTATGTGTACCAGAATGGTGCACATATTTTCCTTGTCATGAAAAACTGCAAGGGGTACATTATTATAATTATTATTAAGTTTTTGCTCTTTTAGATTCTTAAAAAAAGAAAACATGGAGAAAATCAATGAGCGACAAAGTAAAAGAAGTAAGCGATGCTGATTTCGAGTCTATAATTGCCTCAGACACCCCTTGCCTTGTGGACTTTTGGGCCCCTTGGTGTGGCCCCTGCAAAGCTATCGGCCCTGTTGTTGAGGCCCTGGCCGACGAATATGATGGGAAAGCAACCATCGTTAAAATGAATGTGGACGACAACCCGACCACTCCCGGACAATTTGGTATCCGTGCGATTCCCACCCTTATCCTTTTTAAGAGCGGAGAGAAAGTTGATCAGGTTACAGGTGCAGTTGGCAAGGCTCAGCTAATTGAGCTTATAGAAAAAGCGCTATAAACAACCTGCCATTATTTTAATCAGGCTGTTTACATTCTATATGAACGGCCTGTTTTTGATCATTCCACTGTTGGTACTATTCCATGGCAACGACTCATCATAAATTGATTATTCTTGGTGGCGGCCCCGCCGGACTCACTGCCGGTTTATATGCTGCACGCGCCAGAATGGACCACCTGCTTATAGAAAAAGGTGCGGAAGGCGGGCAAGTCCTGCTCACCGATTGGGTGGATAACTATCCCGGTTTCCCGGAAGGTATTTCAGGTTTTGATCTAGCGGAGAAGATGCTGGCTCATGCTAAACGATTTGAGCTGAATTCCATGTTTGCTAATGTGCTTTCCATGAATATCAGCCAAAAGCCCATACAACTTGAGCTTGAGGATGGAAACAGCCTCACCTGTGACAGCCTCATTATCTGTACCGGTGCTCATCCTCGTCCATTAGATATTCCTGGTGAAAAAGAACTCACAGGAAAAGGGGTTTCCTATTGCGCAACCTGTGATGCTCCTTTTTATCGCAATCAGCATGTAGCCGTGGTAGGTGGTGGTAACACCGCAGTTCAGGAAGCCTCCCACCTCACTAAGTTTGCCGACAAAGTAACACTTATTCATCGTCGAGATGAGTTACGAGCCACAAAAATTCTTCAGGAAAAGGCCTTTGCTAATTCAAAAATTGAGTTTATCTGGGATAGCACTGTCACAGCCATCAACGGACAGGATGGTGTTGAAGAACTAGAGCTGCTCAACAAAAATGGTGACACATCCACACTTCAGGTGGATGGAATCTTTGTTCTCGTTGGCGTACTCCCAAACAATGAAATGTTACCTCTGACTGAACTCAAAGCAGACACAGGTGGATTTATCCCCACAGACATTGAGACCAGAACTGCAGTGGACGGGGTGATGGCTGCAGGAGACATCCGCAGCAAAGAAGTTCGCCAGATAATCAATGCCGCTGGTGAAGGTGCAACGGCAGTACTCGCCGCAGAAAATTATCTTACAAATCTTAACTGAATCAATTTATCATTATGAGCTTTCGTTCTTATCCTCTTGCCACCATCATTGTGGTTCTGACCATATTTTTTTCTTTAAGCAGTTGTGCCACATGGAAATCACTATGGGGTGATGACGAAGATGACTCCAGTAATAGTCAGCTTTCTGCCACAACACTGGCTGCCAAGGGTATTGATGAATTTTCTGTGGGAAAATACCACAAGGCACTGAAGTATTTTGAGGAAATTCTGGACTATTATCCTTTCAGCCCCGAAGCAACACTTGCGCAACTAAAAGGTGCTGACAGTAATTACTACATGGAGAATTATGAGGAAGCACTCATGCTCTACCATGAGTTTGAAGAACGCCACCCCACTAACGAGGCCATTCCCTACATTATGTATCAGATTGCCATGTGTTACTATCAGGGGGTAGATCGTATTGATCGTGATACCAGTGGTGCGGAAAATGCGATCAAAGAATTTTCAAAACTCCTGCGAGCTTTTCCTTATTCACCCTACACTGGAGAAGCCAAAGGAAGAATCAGAGCCGCAAATGAGTTTCTTGTAAATCACGAATATTTTGTGGTTGAGTTTTATCTGCGAACTGAAAAATATGAAGAGGCGATTACTCGCCTCACCTATCTTATCAACACCTATCCAGACGCGACTATCACTCCAAAAGCCAGGACATTACTCAAACGTCTGGAAGCAGGAGACCCACCGAGCTTCAACCTTTCTGCCTGGTTCCAGGATACCCTTTTACCTGACTGGACTCTTTTTTCCTCTGAGAGTGAGCCCAATCAGACAACAGAACAATAATCGTATTTCGATTAATTACTCACCATCGCTGGAGTAAGCTCTGAAAAGGAGACGATTCTACCACCGTTACTCTCCACAAAGACCTGAGCATCTTTCTTGATTTTAAAAGGAAGTGCCTCCATCCCCATGGGGCCGTGAACTTTTGAACCAACAACATAGTAGGGACCAAAGGCTGATTCGTACATTCCACCTGGAAAAAGAGTGATCCATGCCATTTTAGTCATTACCGGTTTCTTCATGTATCTTGTGGGCTCAGCATTGAAATGAACAAAACAGCTAGTTGAGCAGAAATGCAGTGTTTCTCCACTCTTGGTCCAAATTTGAGCATTATGTTTCGGATATCTTGCTGGATACATACCACAAACAACACAGCTATCTTTCTCCGTCGGATCCTTAATTTTTCCGGTTTTCTTCCGTTTTTTATCAATCATCATTCTGGACTTGGGTAACTCCAGAGTGGCAGCATTGAGGGCACCATTAAAGTCGCTGATCTTCCCGCCATAATCGGCCACAAACTTCTCAGCCGCCTGTTTATCCGCAAAGGCTATCTTTGAGTTCATGGTCATGGTTCCTTTGGCTGAAGACCCAATGACGTAAACAGCCTTCTCGACAGGAATTATCGTATCCGGATCAAGGTAGACAGCCACCTGAGCAGCAGTTGGTTGAGTTCCGGAATTGACCGCCTTGTCGGCCATACAGCGGATAGAACATGTTGTAAAATCCCCTTCGGGATGCGTAAAAGAGTGCCTGGTTCGAGCCCACATATTAATCATCATGCCACAGTTAGGACATCGTTTGGTTTTACTGTACATCTTGGGCTTCATCATCGGATGTTCAACAGCAGGCCTTTTTGGGTCTCCCTGCATCATCATATGACTGCCCCCCCCCCTTTTCTTGCCATTCTGTTCCATGGCTGAGGTGACACTCACACTTAGACATGTTAGAAAAATAATGACCACAACAGTGCTCAGCAGTCCACTTCCAATACCATTTTTTGTATCCCTTCGACTATGCATCATCTTCCCCACATAAAAATATTAAAGGTACCTTGAAAAATTGAACGAAACAGTAATTTTGCAAAGCAGCCTTACGTTTGTGTCCAGAATTTCCTCAAACCCGTTACGACAAAGGTGAATACCACCTTATCCTATCATTTCGGCGCATACTTATAGAGTTTTCGCTGCAGTGTTCTTCTGTGAATGCCCAGTTTTTTTGCAGCACAGCTGATATTATCATCGCAATCCGTCAAAACCCTTTGAATATGCTCCCATTCTACTCTGGCCAAAGATGGTGGTAGAAGTTCTTCCTGCGAAAAGTCTGGTTCCCGGTCTGTATCGTCACCAAATGCTATGATAATTTCATCAACATCCGCCGGCTTGGCAAGATAGGAAACAGCACCCAACTTAATTGCCTCTGTTGCAGTGGCAATGGAGCCATAACCGGTCAGTACCACAATGCTCAACTCCGGTACTCTTTTCAAAGCATCTTTAAGAAGCTGCAAACCGCTTTTCCCTGGCATTTTCAGATCAAACACTGCCAGGAGTGGTTGATGCTCCTCAATAACGTCCATGGCTTCGTCATAACTAGAGGCTATATAGGTGGCATACCCTCTGCGAATAAATGCACGGTTCATACGATCCAGAAAAAACTGTTCATCATCCACCAGTAGAATCTTTTCCATTTACTTCTCCATTAGGCGCTGAAGGCAGTTACCATTTATGCTTCATAAGCCAGCATATCACATGGCAAGGCCATAACTACAGTGGTTCCCTGTCCCGGTTCAGATACAATTTCCAGACTCCCATGAAACTGCTCAGCCAGAGTTTTAGCAAGAAAAAGCCCCAAGCCCAGGCCAGACTCTTTTGTGGTAAAGAATGGAGTGATCACAAGTTCTTTGTCTCCCTCCTCGATTCCCAAGCCATGATCAACGATTTTAATACCTAAAGTGTCTCCCGTGATAAACCATTTCATGACCACCTCGGAATGATCATCTGACGCTTCAAGCCCATTGATTAAAAGCCCCTTTACAGTTCGACACACCGAACGTAAAGGAACACGAATCGTACCGATTTGCGGAGCGATATCAACTTGAACACGACGACGTTGCCCATCACTCAGTTCCTGAAGAATCTGGGAAACGACATCTTTTACTGAGTATCGTTGAATATCTTCTCCCAGGTGCTCTCCTGCACCTGCGGCCATTTGATACAGTATTTCTTTACAATCAGTAATCTGTTTTCTGATCAGCCGGGCATCCTCAAGAAGCTCGGCACTGCTGCCCTGTTCCTTGAGAGTATGGATCATCTCATTGGAGACCACCGCTACGGTACTCAGAGGCGTGGATAGTTCATGGGCAGCTCCTGCCGCCAAAGTGGTAAGCGAAGAAAGTTTTTCATTACGAGCCTCTTCTTTTTCGAGATCCTGCAGTATCGTACGATGTGCCGCCAGCGCTTTTTGGATTTTACTGACAAAAAAGACAATAAAAAAAGACGTTATCACAAAGGCCACCCACATTCCCTGGAGGTGGAGTTCAAAAGATCCTGGGAGGCCACCTATGAAATGACATTCTGCCAGATCAGCTAAATGTGCGGCACCTGATAGGTCGGTAATCACAGGAGGAGGGAAGTAAAAGAGTAGTCCATAACAGAGCAGGGTCGTAATGGTCAGAATCCATGAACAGACTTCCCGAAGAATAATAGCCCCTAATACAATATGCAGTAAGTAGAGAAAAACAAAAGGATTCATGACCCCGCCAGTTACATACAGCAAAACGGTGAGAAAGATCGTATCAAGAAGGAGCATCGCCAGGATAACCTCGTTGGAGATCACCTTATTCGCCTTCTGACGAGAATGGAGATAGAAATTGGATAGCACTTCAAAAAAAATGATAAATGCAACTAGAAAACCGGGCACCTGGATATCCAGCAAGAGGACAACCGCAATAATAAGTATTGCCTGGCAGAGTATTTCCCCCCAACGCAGGGCAAGCAACCAGGGAATAGCCACATCGGCATTTTCTTTTTCCGGATAGAAAACAGATTTTATTTCTGAGAGTTTCATGAGCTGATATCTATTACAAAATCCAAAGGGATTCAAAACAAATCGATTAAGCTTTCCTGGAGCAGGTTTACACAACCAGGCCACCCGAGAGGCATTGCACGTGCGACAATATGCCACATTGTCGAACTTTCCGCTCTTTGTTATTCTTGAATGGCTCTAGTAGAGAATAGGAAAAAAAAGTGATTAAGCACCCAGGAATAAGGTTACGTTATGAAAAGATCTGACAATAACAGTTCACGCTTCACTGATACCAACAAGGGGGCAAGTCCCCAGACAAAGCATATTACTTTACGAAATATTGAAAAATTACAATTACCAGTGATACAAGAATATACTCCCGCAAAAATGATTACTATACGGAAAAAAGTCAGATTAAGTCAAGCAGCGCTGGCTAAAGTTTTCAATATCTCTCCATCTGCTGTGAGGAAATGGGAGGTAGGCGATAAGAAGCCATCGGGAGCATCAAAAAAACTCTATGACTTGATCGATCGAAGAGGGCTGGAGGTGTTCGTATAAACCCCGAAATCAGATATACGCTGCGGTTGCTATGGCAATAAAGGCATAGCGCCCGAATTTACCAACAAAAACAGGGAAGAAAAAAAGCAATGGCTGCAGACGCAATATTCCTGCGACCAGACATAGAGGGTCACCAACAATAGGAAGCCAGGCAAAGAAGAGAGAGACGGGGCCGTAACGTTGATACAGTTCCATGGCTCTCGCCGTTTGTTTCTCATCCACCCGCAAGAATTTTCTCATAAAAAACCCGGAACCCCATACTCCGATTCCATAAGTAATAAAAGCACCCAAAACATTGCCCAGAGTAGCGACAGCTACCACCTGTGGTGCTGGCACATCCTGGAGTATAAGGGAAATCAGTAACCATTCGGATCCCAATGGCAGAAGAGTGGCAGCCAAAAGACTGAGAAGAAAAAGTGCCAGAAGGCCGTGATCTAAAAGAATATTTTCCATTTAAAACACTATTGGGATCGTATGGCCAAGCCAGCCGGATGGAGACTACTACAACTTTTTTTTAAGGATGCGGCTTCACCCCATTATAAGCCTCACCTAAAAAATTACAGATCTGAATCGCATCATCTATAAAGTTTTTCCCAGTTGACAAACTTTGACGAGCCCCTTCTGGTACCTGTACGCCTTCGGCCAAAACAAGAACAGGACTGTCCTGATTTTCAAGCCCAAGATGTTTGACGATCTCATTTCGAGGCCTTACGAAATCAACCGATATGATCTCAATTGCATTCCTGATCGCAGGTGAATAGGCTAAAAACCCTTCAACAACCCCACAATCAGGGCAATAATAGGGTCCCTGACCATCTTCTTCAAACCAGGGGTTCAGCATAAAAAGTGTATGTTTAGCCATTTTCTAAACAACCACCTTTGCTTCTGCATCCGTAAAGGCACTGGAAACAGGAGAAACTTCCATGGCCCGTACAGGACAGATAGGCACACAAAGCGAACAGCCAGTACATTTTTCAGGATCAAAGACCACTTCCATTTCCGGGCGTTTTATAAACAGGGCACCCACGGGACAAATACCGGTACAGGCTCCACACTGGAAACATTTTTCATCATCACGGTTAATTGCAGCAGCCAGACGTTCCACCTGCACATCATAGGATTTCAGATAATCCAATGCTTCTGTAACCTTATCTTTTACTCCCTTTAGCTCAAGGATCATCACCCCTTCACGCTGGGGCAGGATATCAGCCTTTAAAATATTAAACTCAATGTCATACTTCTTCACCAGTTGGTAGATCATTGGTTCACTGCTGGTTTCCTTGGGAAAGCGTAATATATAAATTCGTGTAGCCATACTATTTACCTCTAATTGTTATTACAAACCGCATCATTAACCTGTTCCACTAAAACCTCGACAGCAGCATCGGTATTAATTGTTATGGTACGCTCCTGTTTTGTCAGCTCTTGAAAACGTTCCTTTTGTGCCTGGTAAATTTCCCAGTTTCCGTCCGAGACAGCATTCAGATCCTGCGCACGGATTGCCAAACGTTCCTTTACCACCTGTTCATCACAGATGCAATGTACAAAGACGACACGAATGTTGTTCTCAAATCGTGTGCGGAGCAAATCTCTTTCTTCCAATGATTGGTAAGAACCATCAAGCACGACACAGGACGCAGGATCCTCTTCGAAATGAGCATCTGCTCTGTCTAGCAATGCATCGTAGGTACGTCTGCTGAATTCGGGAGTATAAATTCCCTTATCTACCTCTTCCTGCTGTCCACTTTCCGGGCGAATCCCGGCCAGTTCCTTTCGCAGTCGATCGGAATTATAGTAGGGCACCCCAAACTGCTCTGCCCAGGTAGATGCTAAATAACTCTTACCGGTAGCAATCATTCCCAAAAACACAACAAGCAGATTTTCAGGCCGTTGCATATTTCTCAGCCAGCAGAAAATGTTGTTTAGCCTGTTCCACACAATTCGCTTTGGTGGTTTCATCCACTGCTGGATCTGATGCTGTAAAAAGTGCTATCTTTGCACGCACGTACGTTCGATAGCATTTATAAAAATTCAACATCTCCAGCAATCCGGTGTCACCAGACTTTTCAACAAACTTGTCGATAAAATAGTTGGAGAGTTCCTCTTCTCCATGAAAATCAAGATCCATGGCCATAAAGGCAACATCAGCAGCCACATCCGTGTATCGGAATCGCTCATTAAACTCTATGCAATCAAAGATATTAACGGGATCCGACAGACAAATATTTGCAGAATGCATATCACCATGACAATCCCTGATTTTCCCGGCATCGATACGTGCCTGGAAGCGATCTTCATGACTCAGGAATTCCTTAGACCAGGCAGAAATTGCATCAAACTGAGCTCTGCTGACTGCCCCCTGATCTATAAAACCTTCGGTTTGTTCAAAATTTTCAAGAACATTTACAGCAACTGATTTCGCCAGTCCAAATTCCTGAATCGCAGTGTCCCCTGCCGCTTTTTCATAAAAGGGTACAAGTTTTTCTATTATTTCATCAAGGTGTGCATGGGTAAGATTACCTGCAGCCATTACTCTGCCCATCATTTTTTCTTCGGGCATCCTGGCCATTTTGATGCCATATTCCACAATCTCACCGCTGCCGTTCAGACAAAAGCTATCTCCATCGACATTCACAGTAACCAGTTCCTTGTAAATATCAGGACAAAGCCTGCGGTTTAACTCCAGTTCCTGCTCACAGTAGTATTTTCGTTTTTCAAGACTTGAGAAATTTAAAAAACCAAAATCCACGGGTTTTTTCCATTTGTAGACGGACTCGCCAGCCAACAAGACAAAGGAAATATGGGTCTGCACCAGAGACACCTCATCTACCGGATGCGGATAATTCTCTGTCTGCTGTAAAAACTGAATATATTGGGGAAGATTACTCTCACTCATACAATGAACTCCAGATTATTATTTAGGGTACCTTGATAAATTCGTTAAAAGACGGAATCACCATAAAGTACCTGAAGAACATGAAGTTAACAGACTGTTTTTCTTCATGACCTTCAGGCTCTTCATGGTTAAATAGGTTTTTGCAGGTTCATCAAACTTTACCTATTGAACAGAACATGCTACTTTAAACCTTTCGCATTCAACTTTCCACCCTAAACAATTTCAAGCATGAATCAAGACACTATACAAGAGCTCCTTATGGGAGTTCAACAGGGAAACCATTCAGTTGAACATGCACTGCACAAACTTCGACATATGCCCGGGCAATTTGTCAAAGATGCCTGTATTGACCACCATAGAAGCCTGCGCACCGGTATGCCTGAAGTCATCTACGGGGAATCCAAAAGCAGTGAACAGATCATAGAAATAGCAAAAACTTTCACTGAGCACAAAACACTTTTTCTTGCAACCCGTGTGGATGCAGAGAAAGCAGGTCAAGTTCAGGACCACCTACCTGAGCTTTCCTATCACGCAGCAGCACGAATTCTTTCCTCTACCCTTCCACAAGCAGATACGGCAAAGACCCGGGGCACAATTCTTATCCTCTGCGCCGGCACATCAGATATTCCGGTGGCAGAAGAGGCACGAATCACCGCTGCAGCACTGGGGAATCCCGTATCTACTCACTATGACGCGGGAGTTGCCGGATTGCACCGCCTGTTTAGCAAACAGGATGAGATATCATCGGCATCCGTTATCATCGTGGTTGCCGGAATGGAGGGAGCGCTACCAAGTGTTGTCAGCGGAATATGTTCAGCCCCTGTGGTTGCCGTTCCCACTTCCGTTGGCTACGGTACAAGTTTTGGTGGAATTACCGCTCTTTTGGGCATGCTCAACAGTTGCGCACCGGGTCTTGCCGTTGTAAATATCGACAATGGTTTTGGTGCCGCCTGCCATGCATCTGCCATAAATAGAGAACTCCGTTGAAAAAATAATCCAAACCCTTGCAAGATTCAGGCAGTACGGTATAATCGCCCTGTCTTTTGCCCAATGTATATTATCTGAACCCTAACCATAATACTTCAGGAAGCCTGAATGAACACATCACTCAAGTTAAAGCTCTCTGCCCTTTTCTTTATTGTTATCCTTTCCGTTATTACCATCGTCCCTTCCTTTTATAAGGGTACGCCGGATTGGTGGCAGAAATATATGTCCCCGGAAGGGTTACGTTTAGGACTTGACCTCCAGGGTGGAATGCACCTTGTTCTGCAAGTCAACCTCGACAAAGCTGAGGAGGATTCGCTTGAACTTGCTGCAAGTGAACTGAAAGATACCCTGAAAGAAGAAGGGATTAGTGCCGTCCGCACAAAATCTGATCCCGGCGTTGTGCTCTTCACTTTGCCTAATTCAAGTGCCGTGGACACCGTCGAGCAACTGGTAAAGGATCGGCTTCAGGAAATTAATATTAAAGTGGACGCCAAGGAAGGATCTTTCCCCAAGATCACCGTGACGCTCAAACAGTCTGAGATCGACTTTATCCGCACCCACGCTGTTGAGCAATCCCTTGAAATCATACGAAATCGTATCGATCAGTTTGGTGTTGCGGAACCCGTCATTATTCGTCAGGGAGAGGCAGAGATTGTCATCCAGCTGCCTGGTGTCAAAGATCCCAAACGTGCATTAAAACTTATTGGTGATACAGCTCAGCTTGAATTTAAACGAGTGGCCGATGCTGCTGGTATCAACTTATATCAACTTGCCGATGAAGCCTTAACAGCAAAACAATGGAACGGAGAGTGGAAAGAACGTGCAGAAGTGGTAAAACTCAACACTGCCCTGCAAAACCGTCTACCTGAAGACACAAAGATTTTTATCGAAAAAGATGTCGATGCGACAACCGGCAGAGAGATCGTCCGTCCCATCCTTCTTGAAAAACAGATACTCATGACCGGCGAGATGGTCAAAAATGCTCAGGTTCGAATCTCCAACCAGTTTAACGAGCCCTATGTTTCCATTGATTTCACTTCTCGAGGTGGAAGGGTATTTGCCAAACTTACCGAAGAGAATGTAGGCAAACGTATGGCCATTGTGCTCGATGGTGTAGTTCGTTCGGCCCCTGTTATCCGTGAGAAAATCCTTGGTGGCTCTGCCCAGATCAGCGGCAGTTTTACCCATGAGGATGCAGCGGATCTTGCCATTGTCCTTCGTGTTGGTGCCCTTCCCGCACCGGTTGATATCATTCAAAATATGACCGTTGGGGCCAGTCTTGGCCAGGACTCCATTGACAAGGGACTGACCTCCGGTATTTTCGGCGCACTCATTGTTCTGGTCTTTATGACTCTGTATTACCGAATGTCCGGTATCATTGCCAACAGTGCCCTGATTTTAAATATTCTTTTTCTGTTCACCGGGCTGGCTATTCTGAATGCGACCCTGACCTTGCCGGGTATTGCTGGTATCATCCTTTCTATTGGTATGGCGGTTGATGCAAACGTTCTTATCTTCGAACGAATGCGTGAGGAATATGCCCTGGGCAAATCGGTTAAATCAAGCGTGGATGGCGGTTTTAGCAAGGCATTCTGGACAATTGTCGATTCCCAGGTGACCACACTTATCACTGCCATGGCCCTGTTTATGTTTGGTACAGGCCCCATCAAGGGTTTTGCCATCACGCTTTCCCTGGGTATTATTTTCAACCTGTTCACCGCGCTCTACTGTTCACGGCTTATGTTTGAGACACTCTACTCCTTCCGTGCGCTGAAAAAGCTTAACTTTATGCAGATTATCAAGAAGCCAAATATTGATTTTATGCGTCTGCGTACCATCGCCTTCGGCATCTCCGCTGTGCTGGTTAGCATTGGTCTTATCGCCTTTATTCAAATCGCCAGAGGAAAAGCCAATATGGGTGTTGATTTTTCTGGTGGATCGCTTCTGCAATACAAGGCAAGCCAGGATTTCACCATGGACGAGGTGCGAAAAGTCTTTGCCAGTAATGATATGAAGGATATGAACCTTCAGGAAGTTGAGGGTGAGCATCGCTTGATTGTTAAAATCAAGAAATCAGCCCATGTGGTGGGTAGTTCCAGTGAACAGATCACTGCGCTCCTGACAACGAATCTTGCGGACAAAGGTTTTGCGCTTGAGAGTCAATCTGAGATTGGATCTTCGGTTAGTAAAGTGCTGCGTAACAAAGCAATCCAGGCCATATTTATTTCTCTATTGGGTGTAATAATCTATCTGGCCATGCGCTTTGATATTCGATTTGGTCTTGCCGCCGCGGTGGCCACCTTCCATGATGTTATTGTTGTGCTGGGCATCTGCTGGCTTCTTGATGTTGAAATCACGCTGCTGATCGTCACCGCCCTGCTGACTCTGGCCGGATATTCCCTAAACGATTCGGTGGTCGTATTTGATCGAATCCGTGAAAACATGCAGAAGTCTGAGAATCATACCCTGCTAGATCAAATCAATCAGAGTATAAATCAGGTTATGAGTCGTACATTTGTCACATCCCTCACCACTGCCATGGTACTTCTGGCACTCTTTTTCTATGGTGGCTCAGTGATTCACAGTTTCTCTCTGACTCTGCTTCTTGGTGTACTCGTGGGTACCTATTCTTCCATCTTCATAGCAAGCCCACTGCTCAGCATCTGGCCTGCCAAAAAAGCCTAAGCTGATACCCCATGGAACAGGTACAACTTCCCAAAAATGTAGACCGGATTGAGGCAGAGGAAACATTTTCCTTTGCCTGCCATCCTGGCGTAGACTGTTTCACCGACTGTTGCAGGCAGCTGGAACTCGCACTTACACCCTACGATGTTTTACGACTGACCCGTGAAACAAAAATGAATTCTGGAAGTTTTCTAGAACAGTACGTAATCCAGGAACAGGAAACGGAAGACGTCTTCCCTCGTTTTTACCTGACCATGGTAGATGATGGGCGTGCATCATGCGTTTTTGTTTCCGATAAAGGATGCACCGTCTATCCGGGAAGACCAGGGGCATGCCGAGCCTATCCCATGGGAAGAGCTGCCATTCGACAGGAAGATAATTCCATGGAAGATTTCTTTGTCCTCTTAAAAGAACCCCATTGTCATGGTTTTGCTGAAAAAGAAGAGCAAAACAGTATAAAATATTCCATCGAACAGGGTCTTACAGAATACAACACATTTAATGACGCAGTGGCGTTACTGCTGCAGCATGATAAAATTCGCAAGGGGTACCAGCTCAGCCCAGAGCAGATCGACTATTTTGTGCTGGCACTCTACGATTTGGATTCATTCAGAAAACAGATGCAGGACGGAACCTTACCCGGAAGTGAAAAATTTGAGACAACGCTCCATAAAACAAAAGAGCAACTCCTGCTTTTTGGTATTGAGTGGCTTCAGCAGGAACTGTTTACATCATGAGTAAAAGCTTAAAGCTGGTTATATTTGATTGTGACGGTGTAATGTTTGATTCCAAATTTGCGAACCAGACCTATTACAATTTTCTGCTCAAGCATTTTAAACGTCCTGATATGGATGCAGAAGAATTAGAATATGTACACATTCATAATGTGAATGAATCTACCCGTCATATTTTTCGACACTACCCGGAACAGGATCTGGCAGCGGTTGATACCTTCCGGCAGGAAACCGGTTACGCTCCGTTTCTGAAATACATGACCATTGAAAGTGATCTTATCCAGTTTCTGGATATATGTAAGCCAAAATATCAACTGGCGGTTTCCACCAACCGTATGAATACCATGGAGCCAATTCTTGATCTGTTTAAGCTCGGGAATTATTTCACCAAGGTAATGACTGCAGAGAATGCAAAGCGCCCAAAACCCGCTCCCGATGCACTCCTTGAAATCCTTGAGCATTGCGACTGTCAGGTTGACGAAGCCATATACATCGGTGACTCTATCATCGATCGCCAACACTCGGATGGATGCGGCATGCGCTTAATAGCTTTTCGTAATAAGGCGCTGGCAGCAGAATATCACGTTAACAGTTTTATGGAAATTCTCAATTTGGATCCATTTCAGAAAACATAAGCTATATGCGGCACTGGTAAACGTTTACCAGTACCGCAGATTTGTTCATTTTGAATTGCGTAGCATATGCAGTTATATGTGAGCGAGTCGAAATGGACAAATATGCGGCACTGGTGAACGTTTACTCTTCACCAGCTTCATCTACTCGCTTAATCCCTTCCATCAAAAGCCCCATAAAATCACCAATCTCTGCAGCTTTCATCTCTTCTGGAGTGAGTCCCGTTGTAAATGTATAGCGACCTTCTTTCTCTTTTAACATGGAGAAAATTGCGAACTGATTGCGCTCCTCTCCGTATTGTGCATTTATGACACACCCCTCACGAAAAGAAACCATGGCACTTCCCCTGGGCAGCTCCAGAGAAAGAACACCTGTTTTGCTGTGCATATGAAAAATCTGAAACAACTCAGCGGGCGGCATCTCACGAACCCAGCCACTCATACAGGCATCAAATGTTTCAAAATGACTGGCATTAGAGAGACTTAAGCGTTGCACTAATACTTTGGCCATAAAAAGTTGCAATTCAGGAATTCGATCAATTAATCGACAAAATGCATCACCGGCAATGGATAAAACTTCCACCTCGGTAACTGTTCGAACATCTGCTCCTGCAACCTCATTACCAAGATAACTCATTTCGCCACAAATATCGCCGGCCCCCAGAGTTGCAATGGCAAGGGAACTGTCACCAACGACAAGCTCTCCGCTAAGAATAAGATACAAATACAAAGAACTCTGTCCTTTTAGAATAAGCCTTGAATCAGCAGGCAATTTTTCTTTTCTAAAACAACGAACGGCTCTCGTAAGTTCAGACTCAGGAATTGCTTTGATTAAGGGAAAATCACGAATCTCTCCCAGTAACGCTTCTCCTTCAGCATCCAGAGTCTGATTGTCTTCGATAAGACCATCTTTTTTCGCATCACTCTCCGAAATACAGACAAACTTAATAAGACCTGTGCAGCCACTACAACTGTAAAGTTCTTCTTCACTTTCGGCATCAGTACCACCAAGGTGGTCAAACAAAAGCTTCGTCATCTCCCGTACCAGGATCAAACACGTCGCCTTGTTTTCCGGAACGGTCAGAGCCTTTTCGGAAAGTATCAACAATTCTCCTTTTTTATACAGAGGACAATTGTTAACCATTGTGACTTTATAATAGAGTTTAAGAAAATTCATTACGTTATTAATCTATCACAAATATCCGTCAGTTGAATAAAAAAATACACTTTTCCGCAATAAAAGTGATAAATATTAACAAATGTTTTGTTTTCACGAAACTTACTGCTATACTTCAATTATTGATCATGTTCCTCACCCATAGCAGTCTGTTAACTTATGAATTTGACAATTAGGACTTTTTTTTATTACAGCCTCTCAGCAGACAAATATATATGAACACAACCATCAACCACCTTGAAGAAATTGCCCAGGAAATCGAAGGGTATTTTGCCTCAGTGCCTGGCATCACAGTTACCCCCGGTGAGGGTTCACCCCCAGAGCAGTATACTATCACGTACAATATCACCGGGGCATGTAAGGATGATAGTGGCGTAATTTCGACCTGCGAGAAACACGTAATCTCCATTTCTTTACCCTTTGGGTTCCCCCATTTCCCACCGAACTGCCTCCCCGAAAGTAATACCTTTCACCCTGATTTCGACTCTTCCGCCATTTGTATTGGCGAAGCCTGGGACGAATCCAAATCAGTTGTTGAGCTGATTCTCTATATTGGTCGCATGATCGCCGGTCAAGTTTATTCCTCTGCCAATGCTTTTAATGAGGAAGCAGCTGCCTGGTACCTAACAAACAGTAAACAGCTCCCATTTGACACCACCGCATTTAAACAAATAGATAGCAACGACGCACCCTCAATTGAGGAAGCCATAGAAGACGATGTCCAATTTGATAATATCGACACTTTGGATGACGCCGATTTTGATCAGTCTTTTTCTCTTGAAGAGGATGATTCTGATGGTTCTGATGAATCGACACCCGACATTAAAAGACTACAAGGTATGGCTGCAGACAAACGCTTCTATACTCTTATCCGTGAAATACAAGATATACCTGACGACTTCGAAGAACGCTCAATACTTGAATCACAGGCACAAGGTGCTATAGATATCAGCCAAAATCTCTTTCGAGAAGCTGAAGAGCTTGAGTTTAACGGTAAGCAGAAAGAAGCACTTGAAAAGCTTTATACCATTGAAGATCTTGTCTCTGATTACCCGTCACTTGATGAAGCACAAGCCCGGACCAGACAGGCCGTTGAGCTTCTTGGTGACTGGGTGAATGGAGAAGAAGAAGAATATGAGGGGACGGAAACTGACGCTAATCCTCCACCAGTTGATGAATCAAGCCCACAATCAAATCAAGAGGCCAAAAGGCAGAGAAAAGCAAATCGTACTTTTTATGAAGAAAAATCGGGTATCAGCCGTAAAGGAATTTATTCTGCATTTGCCATCGGCCTCGTTGCCCTTGGAGGAACACTTGTCTTCTCGTTTTTTTCCCTCAGCTCAAACCTGAAAAAGGCCGACATAAAATATACTGAATGTGAAACCCTGCTCGACAGTAATAATTTTCAAAAGGCAGAAAAGGCATGTGAGAAAGCGCTGGATCTTCTTTCGGAAGTAAAAATAGTAAAACAGAACACAAAAACACAAATTTCCAGCAAAATCCATGTTCTCCTTGACTCACCAAAGCTGAAGCAGGGATTAGCAGGTAATATTATGTTCGAGGGGCAATATGTTTCCACGTCCACCAAGGAACGTATTCTGAATTTCAAGGAAGCGAAAGAAAATGGGGATATCTTTTACAAACAGGAACGATGGGGCGAAGCGACTCACAGTTACAGCAAAGCTCTGGATTTGGCAAAAAAACCCAAGGGGATAGACACCAGCGCACTTGCCGATATTAGGAACAAATTACCACGTGCACAATTTAATGGACTGAAACTGGCCGGTGAAAAGGCTCTTGCAGCCTCTGACTGGGGTGATGCTGCGGACTACTTTGGAAAAGCATTAGCTCTCGCCAAAAAGGATCCCAACGTTCTGCCCAATGATATTACACGCCTGGAACGCCTTTCCAGACGAGCTGAGTTTAACGCCTCACGCGACCGTGGACACTTTGCCTTCGACCGTAAAGAATGGGAAACAGCTCTCAAGCACTATCTGCGCGCATTGAACCTTGCGAAAAGATATTCTCTGGCCGATGGCCCTACAACTTCAAGTCTCAATGAGAACATCGCCAGAACAAAAATTTATAATGCCATCGAAAAAGGCAAAAGGGCCTTCACCGCCTCCCAATGGGACGAAGTAATAGCCCAGTACGAAACGGCCATTGTTCTGCTAAAAGAAAACTCTACGCTTCTCAGTAGCATAAACACTGTGAAGAGTGGAGATAAACTTTCTCGCATTATGCTGCATGTAGCTATAATACAAGACAAACAGCAACTTGCACAATTCCTCAAAGACGAAGACTACAAGGCTGCCGTAAATAAACTGCTGGAGATTAAAGAGACGATTACAGCAAGTCAGTTTGCTGACCAAACAGACTTTATGGAGATCTTGGCAGAGGTTTCAATACAGATTGAAGAGCACCAGAAGAAGTTACAAATCAGTGACCAAATAAGCTACCTGACCGACAACTTTGAAAAACTATTTCTCAAGCACTATCCTGCAGCATCCGGTTCAGTACTGAGCACACCCAAGGTTGAATATACTAAAAACATTGGCAACGACTTGCTGTTCAGAATACAATGTACTGAAAAATCTGGTGGACGCCCTCTTCGCTTACAGATGGATTACCTCTATTCTCCCGCCAATGGCTCATGGAAATTTTATAGTGAGGAATAAAGGCACTACACTGGAACGTGTCCTAATATACAACTGAGATACACTTTGTATCTTCCAGCATTCGCTTAATGATGGTGATGGTGCCC
>JAOZLI010000021.1 GCA_029934915.1 Desulfocapsa sp.
CCCAATATACGTTCTTACGAACCATAGAAACATAGGTACACGATGTCAAATAAACATGCAACACTGACCATAGAAGATAAGAGTTATAAACTCCCCATCATTCACGGGACTGAAGGCGACAAAGCCGTTGATATAAGAAGCCTCCGAAAAGAGTCCGGTTACATCACACTGGATTCCGGCTATATGAACACCGGTTCCTGCCAATCTGATATCACCTTCCTTGATGGTGAGCAAGGTATTCTCAACTACCGGGGTTACGCCATCGAACAGTTGGCCGAGAATTGCTCTTTCATCGAAGTTGCCTATCTGGTCCTTATCGGTGAGTTGCCAACGAGAACACAGTTAAATGATTTTCGGGAACAGCTATCCCGTTTTGCCCTGATTCACGAGGACATGATCCACTTCTTCGATCATTTCCCACCAAATGCGTCTCCCATGTCCATCCTCTCCACCATGGTCAACACGCTAAACAATTTCTACCCGGAAATGACAGGCGATACAGACGAAGAACTTCTGGTTGTAGCAGCGCGACTGCTCTCTAAAATCAGAACGATTGCTGCATTTTCCTATAAAAAATCGGTGGGACATCCATTGATCTATCCCCGCTACGACCTTTCATACTGCGGAAATTTTCTCAACATGATGTTTGACAAACCGGTAAAACCCTATGTCGTTCATCCGGAAGTTGTGGCAACCCTTAACAAACTGCTTATCCTTCATGCCGACCACGAACAAAACTGTTCCACCTCCACTGTCCGTCTGGTTGGAAGCGCAGGGGTCAATCTCTACACTTCTATTTCTGCAGGAGTCAGCGCCCTCTGGGGACCACTGCACGGTGGAGCAAATACTGCTGTAATCGAGATGCTTGAAGGCATCCAACGCGATAATAACGATTTCCAGAAATACATAGATAAAGCCAAGGATCCCAATGACCGCTTTCGCCTCTCCGGCTTTGGCCACAGGGTATACAAGACCTTTGACCCGCGGGCAACAATCATTAAGCAGGCCTGTTCCAAGACCCTGGAGGCCTTACAGGTAGAGGACCCACTCCTTAACATTGCGATGGAACTTGAAAAAATTGTTAGAAATGATGATTATTTTGTCAGCCGCAACCTCTATCCAAATGTCGATTTTTATTCAGGAATTATTTACCGGGCCATGGGAATACCCACCAACATGTTCACGGTGATGTTTGCCATGGGCAGACTCCCAGGTTGGATTTCTCATTGGAATGAGATGATGCAGGATAGCGGGGATCGACGTATTGGTCGGCCAAGGCAGGTGTACCAAGGAGCGAAGAAGCGGGATTTTGTTCCTCTTCATGAACGAGAGTAGAGTTAAAAGAGAATATCGAATGTCGAACAAGGAATGTCGAATGTCGAAGTGCTTTTACTTCTGCGGTTCGATGTTTCCTATTCGACATTCTTCAGTTCTCTTTTTATCCTTTCGCCAGACTTTTCCCTACCTCAAAATTAACCACTAGCGGGACATCCAACGCCAGCGCTTCTTCCATCGCTACTTTCACCACTTTTTTAGTTTCTTCCATTTCCTCGTCGGGCAATTCAAAAACCAGTTCGTCATGAATCTGTAGCAGTAACCTTGCTGAGAGATTCGCCTGTTTCAATGCGGGAACGACCTTGATCATCGCAAGCTTAATAATATCTGCCGCAGTGCCTTGAATTGGCGTATTTATAGCCGTACGCTCGGCGAACTCACGTCTGTTTTTGTTTTTCACATTTATCTCAGGTAGCATTCGCCTGCGCCCAAGTAGTGTTGTTACATAGCCATCCTTTCCAGCCTGTTCCACGATGGATTTCATAAATTCCTGCACACCACCATAGAGGTTGAAATACTTCTCTATAAAACGAGCAGCCTCCTTCCTGCTAATATTCAGCTGATTGGAAAGTCCAAAGGCGGACATGCCATATACAATTCCAAAATTGATGGATTTAGCAACTCGTCGCATCTCAGAAGTAAGCAGTAAAGGAGAAACTGCAAACAATTCTGCGGCCGTCCTGGCATGGATATCATCCCCGTTTCGGAATGCATTAAGTAAAGCTGTATCCTGCGAATAGTGGGCAAGCACCCGAAGGTCAATCTGTGAATAATCAGCAGAAAGAAACGTCAGACCTTTTCGTGGAATAAAAGCACCACGGATACGATTTCCTTCTTCTGTACGAATGGGAATATTCTGCATATTGGGATTACTGGAAGAAAGCCTTCCCGTTGCGGTCACCGTCTGATTAAACGACGTATACACCCGACCACTTTCTGGATGTATCAATTTCTTCAATTTCAAAACATAGGTTGACTGCAGCTTGGCCAAAACCCGATAACGCATGATCTTAGCGGGAATTTCATGTTTCAATGCCAGCTTTTCCAAAACCTTCATATCCGTGGAATATCCAGTCTTGGTTTTACGGCCGTGGGGCAGCTCCAGTTCTTCAAAGAGCAGCACACCAAGCTGCTTGGGAGATTTTATATTAAAGCTATATCCGGCAAGTTTATAAATCTCCTCTTCCAAAGCATCAAGTTCTTGCTGAAATTCTTCCTCAAGCTGCTCAAGCACCTCCATGGAAACAGTGATGCCGGCGAGCTCCATCTCGGCAAGAATTGGGATCAACGGGGTTTCCACATCTCTGAAAAGAGCGTACTCCTCCAGATCCTCAAGCTGCTTTTGATACTCCTGCCAAAGCAACAACGCGCCAAAAACATCTTCACAGCTGTATTTACAGGCATCTTCTATGCCCACATAGGCAAAACACTTTTCCCGTTTTGGATCTTCGACAACCTGATCAAAGGCGGTGAGCTCATAGCCCTGCTCAAGACATAACTCATCAAGCTTTAACGATCTGCCACCAGACTTTATAAGATAGGCTGCGATCATAGAATCGTACAGTGGGCCAGCCATGGTGAGATTGCAGGCTGCTTGCAACACGGAATAATCATACTTGATATTATGACCAAGTTTTGGCAGCGTGGTGGATTGCAAAAATGGTTTCAGAGCATCTAACACCATCGGCTCGGAAAGTTGTCCGTCCTGAAGACTATCGTCTTCCTGGCAATGGCCAACGGGGATATACCAGGCAGACTCAAGATCTGTACAAATGGATATTCCCACCAGCGACGCCTGAGCGGCATCAAGAGATGTGGTTTCCGTATCAATAACCACGAGCGATGTCTTTTCTAAATGCTCAACAAGATTCTGCAAGGCACCTTCACTCTGTACAAGTTGAAAACCATCCGTTGGAACAGTTTTGCTTTTTATCTCTTTCGTAACCATGGATTTGAATCCAAGGCGTTGATACAGATCCTGCAGTTTTTCTACATCGCCCTCTTGAAACTGATAGCCTGAGAGCTCTGATGGAACTTCTGCATCATATTTAAGGCGGATAAGATCCCTTGAAAGAAAGGCAGCATCTTTATTCTCCGCAAGCCGTTCTTTCATCTTTGATTTCTTCATCCCTTCAAGGGCTTCATACACCCCTTCAAGAGTCTTATGCTCATTGATCAACTTCTCGGCAGTTTTAGGCCCAATACCAGGAACCCCAGGAACATTATCAGAACTGTCCCCCATTAAAGAATAACAATCCAGAAGTTGCTCCGGTTTGACATTATACTTTTCCTCCACAGCCGCAATATCCATGATCTTATTCTTCATGGGATCCCACATTACGGTGGTCTCATCAACAAGCTGTAGAAGGTCCTTATCACCTGATACCACAATAACCTTATGCCCCGCCTCCGAAAGTACTTTGGCAGCAGACGCAATAATATCATCAGCCTCAATACCCTGCGTTTCAAAACAGGGGATATTCATGGCATGAACCAGTTCTTTAATATAGGGAATTTGAACGGCAAGATCTTCAGGCATGGGTGGGCGATTGGCCTTGTAGTCAGCATAGAGTTCATGCCGAAACACCGGCCCCCTCATATCCCAGGCCACAGCCAGATATTCCGGTTTTTTTTCCTTTAACATCCTCTTCAGAATATTTAGGAATCCGAACACTGCATGGGTGGGCATGCCTTCACTATTGGTCAGTGGAGCAACAGCATGATAAGCACGGTAAATATAGGCACTTCCATCAACAAGATATACTTCTGCGGTCACGTTTTTCCTCAATTTTTAGGGGATCTATTTCTTTGTCGTTAACTCTGAATAAAATGTAAGGAACATCAATATCATCGAAAATGTTGGGTTTCGCTACACTCTACCCAACCTACCCAAGTACGGGTGCGACTATAAAACAGGATTAGGAGCAAGCAAGAGGGTTTAAGGGCTGCTCCAGGGAGCGTCATTCTGGAAATTTCGTAGATTCTCTTAGTGAAGCGGAGCCATGAAAAATACGACTGTCTGAGTGAGGAACGAACGAGTTTCGTATTTTTGGCGAAGCAAACTTAGAGAATCACGAAATTTACAGTTAAAGCGGACTGGAGCAACGCTTATAAATTTCTATAACAAAAGACTATATAGCCAACATCTGCTCCAACGACTTAGCGGCCGAAACAGCAATTTCAGGAGCAACAGTTATTTGATTTTTCACCTTCCCATCAGCGAGATTATCAAGCAGCCAAAGCAAGTACACAGGCTGGTTACAATCCATGGTTGTACACTGGCAAACCGTGGGGGCAAGAAGATTAATGTCTTTATCAGGATGCTGCCGTGCCAGGCGTTCCACGAGATTTATTTCCGTACCGATAGCCCACTTGCTTCCAGGCTTTGATTCATTAACAGCTGCAATAATTGCCTCAGTGGATCCATACTGATCTGCAATACTCACCACATCCTGAGGACATTCGGGATGCACAATTATATTGATCTCAGGTTCCAGAATTTTCCATTTACGAATATGCTCTGGCAAAAAACGCATATGAACTTCACAATATCCATCCCAAAGCAGAATTCTCGCCTGCTGCAGGGCTTCCACTGAATGCCCACCAAGCACTTCTCCACGTCGCCAGAGCAACACCTGCTCATCAGAAACTCCAAGCGCTGAAGCAGAATTTCTCCCTAAATGTTCATCTGGGAAAAAGAACACTTTTTCACCTTTATTCAAGGCCCACTGCAGAACCTTCTCGCCATTGGACGAGGTACAGACAGAACCTTCACGCTCTCCGACAAAGGCCTTGATGGCAGCAGATGAATTCACATAGGTAACTGGTACCATATCCTTTTCATCTTTCATGATACCCGCCAACATCAACTCTTTATAGGCCTGGGTTACAGCACCTGCGGTTGCCATATCTGCCATTGGGCAACCGGCATGCAAATGGGGCAACAGCACTTTTTGATGACTTGCAGCAAGAATATCAGCGGCTTCTGCCATAAAATGGACACCGCAAAAAACCAAGAACTCACGATCTGATATTTTGGCGGCCTCACGGGAAAGTTTCAATGAATCCCCAGCAAGATCAGCAAACTGAAACAGATCCTGATGCTGATAATGATGGCAGAGAATCAACAGCTTATCTGCAAGTTCTTTTTTTCGCGCACTAATCCTTTCCAGAACTTCGTCTCTGTTCAGTCTGTAATAGTCTACTCCAAGATCCTGCTGAATTAGCATTGCATACTCCTCAATATGGGCTTGTAAATAAAGGGTACCCTAAGATGTTTTAGGGAATTAATGGACAAACTTTTACCATTGCCTCAGAATTATGGCAAGATCGATGGACAAAAAAAAGGCTCCATACAGAAAGATCTGCATGGAGCCTGTTACTACTACTTCTATTTTATTTTACTCGTCAGCGACCAACACGCACCCAGGAGGCCTGGGGGCCTTTATCGCCACGACTTTCACCGTACATCACAACATCTCCCTCATTCAGCGAGTCCAAGGAAACATCTTTTAGGGCATTCTCATGAAAGTAAATCTCCCTCGCATCCTGACTCACAATAAATCCATAGGATTCAAAGGGCGAGACTTTACGAATTACACCCTGACGAGCACCATCCTCGGCGCCTGCATCAAGACCTTTTTTGGTCTGACGCTTTTTCCGTACTATTTCTTTTAACTGCAAGGTAAGTACATCAAATGCTTCCACAAGAATAGGGCCGACATTCTCCCCTTTCTTTTTCACAACCACCGTATCATTTGGAACAGAGGCGATAACTTTAATCTCATAGCCGCCTTCTTTATGACTGGCAGTTCCTTCGATGGAGACACGGAGATGGAGAACAAAACTAGCAAAATGGCGGACGAGTTTCTCTTTTTCCTCATCAATCTTTTTTTGCCAACCTTTTCGCAACTCTACATTCCGGGCTTCAACCTTCAAATCCATACGGTTCCTCCATTAAGCTCCAATGATGTCCTGAAAAACAGACCATCATCACCAAACGTACCCGTAGATACGCTCCAATGGCAAGACCCACACTTCCCGGCTACAGGAGGACAGACAAAAATCCCTGTGACCGATCATGCAACCGGACAGCAAAAGCATGCCTTTAAATTATTATATGTCTTCTCCAGAGATAATCAAGAAATCATTTTTTCTTTGCGTCAGTTTCGCATTGGGGTATAGATAAGACAAAGTAAGAATATCGAATGTCGAAGTTTGACAAGCTCGCAAAAAGTAAAATTTCAGATGGCTAAGTAAAAAACTTCATATTCGAGGAACGAAAATTTAATGGAATGAGACGTACTTAGGTACGTCGCAGTGACAGTAAATTTGCTGTGACGAAGAAGATGAAGAGTTTTTACGACGCCATCAAGTTTTTTATAGCTTATATTATCAATAAACCAGAGAAGATACATGGCACAAGAAAAAATAGGCGTCATCCTCTTGAATATGGGCGGGCCTGAAAAACTCGAAGATGTACGTCCATTTCTTCACAACCTCTTTTCAGATCGGGAAATTATTCGTTTAGGCCCATGGTTTATGCAAAAACCTCTCGCCTGGTGGATTGCAAAACGGCGTGCACCAAAGAGTATGAAAACCTATGATTTAATCGGTGGGGGCTCTCCCCTGACTCGTATTAGCAAAGAGCAGGGGCAGGCACTGGAAAACGCCCTGTCGGAGCATGGTGATTATTCCGTTACCTGTGCCATGCGCTATTGGTACCCTGATACTGAAACGGCATTGCAAAAAATGGCGGCGTCTGGAATCAAAAAGCTAATTGCCCTCACACTCTACCCCCATTATTCCTGTGCCACCACAGGCTCCTCAGTACGGAAATTAACAGATGCAGTAGAGCAATCAGAGAATGATTTCGAGCTCATTTGTATTGAATCATGGCCAACCCAGGAAAAATACATTCAATCCCTAGCCACTAAAATAAGCAGCGCAGCTGAGCATTTTCCCGAAGAATCTCAAGTTGTATACAGCGCCCACAGCCTGCCGGTCTCTTTTATTGAAGAGGGGGATCCCTATGTGGATCATATCAAAGCGACTATCAAGGCGATAGAAAAACTGACCGGCCTCCCGGGAAGACTCTGTTTCCAGAGTAAATCGGGCCCCGTGGAATGGCTCTCGCCATCCACTCCGGATATGCTCAAGACACTTGCCGAAGAGGGATGCAAAAATATCATTATGGTTCCTATCAGTTTCGTTTCCGACCATGTGGAAACGCTATATGAGATTGATATGCTCTACCGTGACCAGGCCAAGGAGCTTGGTATGAACCTGATTTCCAGTAAATCGTTAAACTGTGACCAAACATTTATTGAAGGGTTGAAAGAACTTGTACTCTGCAACTCCTAACTCTAAAGCGCTTCGGAATCCCGGGGAACCGGATCCTGTCATTTATCTGGCGAGGAGTATCTTTGATAGTCCAGTACGCTATAGCCTGCGCCTTTCATACTGGAGCCGCGAACACAAGCAATTTCACACCTCAAGCCTTCTTGAACTTGGGGCCGAGCCTGCAGATTTTCTCCATTACCCCAACGACTCCTGTTTTCATCTGGACACTGATCTGGTCTACAACATAGAAAAGCTCTGCGGACGTGATATGGAGCCGGAGCTTGAAGAATTACTTTGGCCCTTTGTTGATCCGGCTGTAAAACGAAAAATGGAATATTTCTTCTTTCGAGGAAAGTCACCGGGCCGTATAAAAGCAGGAATCAAACTCCTCTCCTGCAATGGTATGCCGGTACATTCCTTCGACAAGCGCAGACTACACTTCCTTCGTTTTGGCTCAACTGATCAGGGTCAGGTATTCCATATGTCGCCAAGCCTTGAGGCAAAGCTCCTCAATCGGTCCCGTGATGAACTTGAACAATATTTCCTGGAAGAAGAGGCAAAACTTCGTGAATTTGAGTTAAAATCGTATCTTTATGCCTCACTCAATCTGCAATCACACTTTAGCGAAGCCTATGCCAGATCCATCCCACAGGCTCTAGATCCTGAGAAAATTGATCAGGCCTTCCTGAAGGAGCTCTGCAAACTCAACGATGACCATGATTTCTGGCAGGAGAGAAGCAATTACAACCACCTGACAGATTACCTTATTCGCTATGTTATTCTCTTTTTCGATTCCAGTTTTCCCAGGCGAAACAGGAATCCCGAACAGGCCGAAGAGTTTATGGACGACCATAGACAATTTCGGTGGCCGGAAAGAAAAAACAAGGTGAGTGACGACGAGATCGCCACCATTTTCGGAGAATCCGAAGAAACACTGCGTAATGCGGACAAGAAAGAAATCACCAGATTATATCGACAAAAAGCAAAAGCCCTCCACCCTGACAAGGGAGGCGAACAACAGGAATTTATCAAACTTACGGCGGCCTATGAGGAATTACTAAACCGTAAAAAAGCTGAGTAGACCATCATTGCTTCACCTTCTCCATATCCAAATTCTGCCCAGTCTGAAATCGACGCATACGAACGTTCATCAATATTCCCAGTGCAAACAAGGTAGTAAGCAAAGAGGAACCGCCATAGCTCACCAGCGGCAGTGGAATTCCAACAACGGGCAAAAACCCTAAAATCATCAACAAATTAATCACTGCCTGCCAGAAAATCAGCATCACAACACCAAACGCCAGAAAGACCCCAAACCGATCCCGGGCTGTCATCGCAGCATAAAGCCCCCATACCAAAATGGCAAAATAGGCCGTCAGAAAGAAGACGCTTCCACTAAAGCCCATCTCTTCACCCCAAACGGAAAAAGCAAAATCAGTATGACGTTCCGGAAGGAAATGCAAATGCCCCTGCGTTCCCTTCAGGTATCCTTTACCAGTAAAACCTCCACTCCCCACAGCAATCTTTGATTGCAGAATCTGGTAGCCCTGCCCCATGGGATCTTTCCCCGGGTCAAGTAAAGTTTCTATTCGTTGTTTCTGATAATCCTTCAAGAGATAAAACCAGGCAAAGACACCAGCACAACTCCCCAGAATGCCTCCTAGAGCATAGGTCTGCCAGCGGACCTTGGCAAAGACGGTCATGGAAACAAAGATGATACCAAGCATTAAGGCTGTACCTAAGTCCGGTTGCTTCAAAATCAAAAGAAAAGGAAGGCCCGTTAGCAGCACGGGGGTAACCATCTCTCGTATACCATAACCAGACTCATCTTCCTTACGAGAATAGTAACTAGCCAGGGTCACAACCAATATAAGTTTTGCCAGCTCAGACGGCTGCAACTTAAATAAGCCCAAATTGATCCAGCGCTGCGCTCCACCGGCACTGTTACCAGCCACCAACACATAAACAAGCAACGCTATAATCAAACAATAAAATGGATAGTTCCAAAAGAGGAGTGCCTTATAATCAAAACAGAGAATAAAGAGTATCCCCATTCCCCCCAGAAGAAAGAGATAACACTGTTTCATATAAGGAGGCATTCCATAGGTCGATGGAGGATAGGAGGCGCTGTACAGATTAGCTAATGCCATTGCACAAACAGCAAGAATCAATATGAGCAGTCCCCAATCAAAGTTATGGAAATATCGCCGGTCTACGCGTAGCATAATTTCAGTTCACTTTTTTTTATTTTTTTCTTCTTCTGCATAGGCTTCAATCCGTTCAGCAAAATATACTTCAAGCATTGCCCGGGCAACGGGACCAGCACCTGACCCACCATGAAGACCATGCTCCACAAGCACCGTTACCGCAATCTCAGGATCATCGGCTGGTGCATAACAGGTAAACCATGCATGGTCTCGATATTTATAGGGAATATCCTCTTCCTTCAAATGTCGATACTGTTTCAAACGTACCACCTGCGCCGTTCCAGTTTTTCCTGCTATGGTGAGCCCTTTAATGCGCACCTTCCTTGCGGTGCCACGTCGACCATGAATAACCTCTTCCATTGCCTGCTGTATTTTTTTAAGGAAGACCTTCTCGCCACCCATCTGATTTCCAATTATTGGTTCGAACTGGCTGAGTACGTGACCGTCAGGATCACTCACTTTTTCGATAATTTGCGGTTTATAACGGGTTCCACCATTGGCAATGGTGGCAGTCATAAGACAAATTTGCAAGGGAGTAACAAGATTAAACCCCTGACCGATGGCAATAGAGAGTGTCTCACCCTCCTGCCATTTTTTTCCATATTTTTTCTCTTTCCATGCTTTGGTGGGTGTCAGCCCTCCTTTTTCGTGCTCCATATCTATACCGCTTCTATGGCCAAGACCAAATTTACCAGCCATTTTTGCAAGATTATCCACTCCAACCTTCAAACCAACCTGATAAAAATAGACATCACAGGATTCGGAGATGGCCCTTTTCAAATCAACCGCGCCATGTCCGCCACGTTTCCAGCAATGATAGCGACGCCCGGCAAATCGATAATAACCAGGACAGTAGAAAACCGTTTCAGGAGTAATTACCCCGGTGGCAAGCCCGGCCATAGCTGTCATCATTTTATAGGTCGAAGCCGGAGGATACATTGCCTGCACGGTCTTATTAATCAAAGGATGTTTTTCATTATCAAGAAGTGCATTCCAGTTTTTATGGGAAATCCCTCCCACGAATTGACTCAAGGGCAACACTGGATTGGAGGCCATCACCAACATCCGACCGGTTTTCACTTCCATGGCAACAACGGCTCCCGCCTTATCACCTGCAGCCATTAAATCTTCAGCCACTTTTTGCAGCTCAGCATCCAGAGTCAGTTGAATATCATTTCCCGGTAGAGGCTCTATGTTTTTTAACAACTGCTGCTCAAACCCTCGAGCATTCACTTCGGAGGAACTGCTGCCCTTTTCACCGCGCAGGTCTTGCTCGTGAAGACGTTCAAGGCCCATTTTCCCGATCAGATCACCACCGCTGTAAATTTCAGGATCCCTTGCTGCCAGCTCTTTTTTACTGATTTCACCAAGATACCCAATGGCATGGGCGGCAACATCTTGATAATGATAGACCCTGGACGGAATAGCTTCTATTCGAATTCCCGGGAATTCCTGATTATGGTTCTCCACATAGGCTAGCGTCTGCCAGTCAACATCTTCCAGCAAACGTATGGGAATGTGACGCGGCTTGCCATCCGCCTCCCTTAGCTTATCCCACAGAACAGAGATATCAAGTTCTAGAGCAGTCGCAAGTTTTTTGATTAATGTATCAACATCATTTGAATCTTCTCGAACAAGAACCACATTAAATGATGGCCTGTTCGTCACCATCTCCCGCCCTTTTATATCCAGAATGTTGCCACGTGGAGCGGCGACCTCACTTACCCGTACCCTGTTGTTGTCGGCACGCCCTTTATATTCCGCTCCCCTATGTACCTGAAGGAACCAGAGCCGGGATACGATAAGCACCAGAAAGCATATAACAACGAATCCCGCCAGCCCAATCCTGCGTTTCAGGGTATCGAGGCCTGCGTCGTCAACTTCACTCAACTCCTCAAGGTTATTATATCCTGACCACTTCATAACTTATTCACCGAAACCGGTTCCCACTGCGACGGGTCATTATTTTTGAAGAAAAAGAACGTGCAAGAAGTTTTTCATAGATCTGATTAAACACTGCAAAGCAGGGAATAGAAGCCACAAGAAGAATAAACGTCTCATGAACCACGCGTCCCCATGTCCAGGGAGGAAGCACTCCGGGTTGAGTGACGAAAAAGAAAAAATACAGGACACATTGCAGAATAAAAAAGCTAAGGGCCACCAATGGAACCTGATACGCTGTTTCTTTTACAGGACTCCCCTGCGTACAAAATTTAACGATACAAAAAACTAAAAGAGCCATAAAAGGATAGGTACCAAGAAACATACCGGAAACGACATCCACCATCCAACCCAGCGAAAATGCAAGGCAGAGCCCGGAAAGCCAGGGGAATTTATAGGCGACAAAAACAAGGAGAATAAATATAAGATCAGGCCGCCCAAGCCAATGGGGGAAAAGTGGAAAAAGAGCCGTCTGAATGGCCAGAAGAAAAAATCCCAGAAAGACAAAGCTGAAAAAGAGTATCACTTCTACTCCCAGGATGCTGAAGAACGACTCAACTTATCAACAACCAACTTTTCCTCAGAAAGATTGATGAAAAGTGCTTCCATACGGGAAAAATCAACGGCTGGCTCCACCACAATATCAAGAAACATGCCTCGCCTTTTAGATTGCACCTTTGTAACCGTACCAAGGGTGATTCCAGAGGGAAAGACACCACCAATTCCGGCAGTCACAATAATGTCACCCTCTTTCACTTCGGCGTTCTTCAACACATACTGCAGAATATAGCCCTGCTCTCCCACACCTTTCAAGATGCCGCGTACACGGCTGGATTGTACTACAGCGTCAATGGCGCTGGAAGGTGCATTGGCCAAAAGAATCTTGGAATAGTTTTCCGACACCTGCACCACCTGGCCGACAACTCCTCGTAATGTCCTGGCAACCATACCCGTGAGTACGCCATCGTTTTTACCGCAATCAACAATTAGCGTTTGAAACCAAAAGGATGGGTCTTTCCCTACAACTCTTGCCGAACATGATGGAAAAGTACTTTGCTGTTTAAATTCCAGCGCAGTCTCTAAGAATCTATTTCTGGAATAGGCACTACGATATTCATCGACCCTGGCGTGACTTTCATCCAACTCTTTACGGAGTCGATCACATTCTTCCTGTAAATTCCAGAGGGCTATATATTTATCTTTGAATCTAGTAGTACCACGAGATATATTTGTAAACAAACTCTGCAAAGGCCCAAGCGTCTCAAGGGTCAGACGATGGAAAAAGCCATACCGTCCATTGGAGGAAGAAGTCAGCAAAAAAACGCCAATTGCAAACAGCAGGAAAAAGAGCAGAAAAAGCCGAAGAGCTCCTCGGCGGCCTGTCTGTTTTCTGTCGTTTCTTTTATTCCTCACGATTATACTCTCACCAACTCCTTAATTACCAGGAGCTTGTCCGAGAATGCACTTCCCCCCCAAATCTTCATTATTTACAAAAATTTATTCTCAAATACCTTCCTACTCAATGGTCACTTCTCTCAAGATATCAAGATTATCAAGAGCCTGTCCCGAACCAAGGACAACAGACGAGAGAGGATCATCTGCCACAATAATTGGCATACCAGTTTCTTCCTTCAGGATCCTATCCAGATTTTTCAGTAATGCCCCACCACCGGTAAGAACAATACCCTGATCTACGATATCTGCCGACAATTCAGGCGGAGTAACTTCCAGGGCAACCCGCACGGCCTCAATAATCACATCAATCTGTTCCTGAATAGCAGACTGAATTTCATCTGCACTGATGGTCAATGTTTTAGGTATACCGGAAACAAGATCCCGCCCTTTAATATCCATGGTTTCGTAGGGCTCTTCTGGCAGCACATTACCAATGGTGGTTTTAATAAGCTCAGCCGTACGCTCACCAATGGCCAGGTTGTGTTTACGCTTGATATATTGCAAAATGGCCTCATCCATTTTATCCCCCGCAACACGAACAGATTTTGCGTAGACAATTCCCGCCAGGGATATCACAGCCACTTCCGTGGTTCCACCACCGATATCAATGATCATGTTGGCTGTGGGTTCTGTAATGGGAAGATTGGCTCCAATAGCTGCCGCCATGGGCTCTTCTATAAGATAGACCTCACGAGCACCTGCCGACTCGGCAGATTCTTTTACAGCTCGTTTTTCAACCTGAGTAATACCGGATGGGACTGAGATCATAATTCGTGGATGCACCAGGGTCCGTCTGTTATGAACCTTATTAATAAAATAACGAAGCATGGCTTCTGTCACTTCAAAATCTGCAATAACACCGTCTTTAATAGGGCGAATAGCATTAATTGTGCCCGGTGTTTTACCAAGCATTTTCTTTGCTTCCTGCCCTACTGCAAGGACTTTCTGTCCCCGGCTATCCTTACGCACTGCAACCACCGAAGGTTCACGCAGAACAATACCTTTTCCTTTGACATAGAGTACGGTATTCGCTGTTCCAAGATCAATTGCCAGATCATTAGACAACCAGCCAAAAAGAAAATTAAATGGTGAAAACATATTTTATCCTTATATCAAAGCAATGATGGTTTCAGAAGAACTGAATATTTAGACAACCAGATGAAAAATGCGAGAAAAACAATCACAGCAAAATGAAGCACGCAGCCACTCTTCTCAACATTACATAGTAAACTACTATTTTTACCAAAACTCTGCATCATTATCAAGAAATATGGTAACCAGACGTTAAAAAGTTGACACACCCCAAAAAGGTTGGTAAAGAAGCACATAATTGCTTTACGCAATCGAATTATTGGGGCTGTAGCTCAGCTGGGAGAGCGCATGACTGGCAGTCATGAGGTCTGGGGTTCGATCCCCCATAGCTCCACCAAACATATTAAGGACTTAGGGCATTTTGCTTTAAGTCCTTTTTTGTTTATTTCAATACCTGTTCGATAGGTTGAAGTTTTTACGACGCCATCAACAATGGCCATCCTCACTGACGTATACCGATTCAGACATAAACAAAATATTTTTTCCGCCTAAGGGCTTGTTCAACAATTCAACGAGATTTAATTATGAAGAATCTACTATTGCTTCCATTGACAGTACTTTTTTTTCTGCTATTTCACTCTATTTCACTCGGTAACGAGTGTGTTAAGGGGGATTGTCAAAACGGACAAGGAATGTATACCTTGTCCAACGGTCAAAAATATGAGGGGGAGTTTAAGAATGGCCTCTCAAATGGACAGGGAACGTTAACCGACCTTAACGGTCAGATATATGTGGGGGAGTTCAAGAATAATCATATGAACGGCCATGGAACGTATACCTTTTCTGACGGTTTCAGATATGTGGGTGAATGGAAGAATGACAAGAAACACGGATACGGCGAAGAAGGTTTCCCAGATGGTGACAGTCAAACTGGATATTGGATGTATGGTATGTATGTTGGTAAGGAGAAACCCACCAAATAGAAAAAAGCCCTTAACTCATATTGAGCTAAGGGCTTTTTTTATTTCATGCTGAGTCTCTTCTGATTTAGTAAACTTGCTAACGAGGCGATTCTTCGTTTCCAAGAGCCTCCAACAATTCCTCGGGCATGTCGGTCACCAGTTCCATTGCTCCCATGGCTCCGGCACAAAGAGGATCTTCAATGCATCTGAACTTGCAACTTTCAAAATTCTTCATAGCATCTGTAAGATACTCCTCCAGGCCTTCTAACTGACTTCCACCACCAGCCAGAATAATATTTTGTCGTATACGCTCTTGGAATTCCGGATCGAATCCAGATATCAGGCCGATAATCGTTTCAACGATCGGAGGCAGGATACTTTCACAGGCGATTTTCAACTCATTGCCGATATTAATACTAGTGAATTTACCATCCACCGGAACTTTAACCATAACCTTCTTTTTGGCATTACCAACGAAACCGTGTTCCTCCTTAAAATTCCGAACCATATTTAAAGAAAATTTGGATTCTGGATGCGCTTCCTGGAGGAGATCAAGCAACTGTTCGTCAATATAGTCACCAGCAGTGGTCAAACTACGCTGATCCTCATCATTGGGAACGGTTCCATGCATAATACAAAAATCCACCGTACCTGCCCCGATATCGATAATCAAAGTATTGTCCAGAGCCCCCAAACCGTAGGCCACGGAAAACGGTTCTGAAACCACGATAAGTGAGTCTGCATAGGCACCTACTGTGTCTTTTATCGCTTTTTTATTGATTTTCAGCGCCTCGGCCGGAACACCGACTGCAATATGAATCTGGTCACCTTCTTCAGCCCCGGACAGCTCAAGTAAATGGGCCACAAGTTCCTTAACAGCCTTGGAATCCTGCTCAGTTCCATCTTTAAAAACACCATTGGCAAGTGGCCTGGAAAGATGAAGCGAGTGTCGATGCTCTAGCGCTTCAGAACCGATCAAAACATTTTTCCCCAGCATCTTCCTGGCAACAAAGTCCTTGGGCCAGCCAACGTAACTCTCCACCCATTCACAGGTGCCATTGGAAGTAGAGACTACGGATCGAGATGTACCAAGATCAATACCAACAAAACACACATTCTTGGATTTTTTACTGGTAGCTACCATGCTGTGTTACTCCTTGCGCTATAATTGAATCAGAAGCCCTATGCTCCAAATATCCTCGTATACCAAGCTCCAGATAATCTGCGATTCTACGCCGATAACTGGATTCAGACAAATTCACTTCTTCCTGATTGTTGCTGATGCAAGCAATTTCGGTCAAAATTGCAGGAATCTCCACCCCGAGTAAAACAACAAACGGAGCGGTCTTAATACCTGCATTTGCCAGCTTTTCATTTTCTTTGTTCATATTAAAAAAAAGAGTACTCTGGACGAACTGTGCAAGCTGCTGAGACTCCTGTGTCTTAAGAGTATCTCCCAAAACACGTATCATTTCGGTAAAATCTCCTAACGTAAAATCCGACCCCTTATTTTCTTTTTCAGCAAGTCTGGCATCTCTTACATCTTGATAGGCTCCAAAGAAAAACGTTTCGACCAGGTTGTCAGATTCATTTGGAAGGGAGTTTACATGTATGGAAATAAAAAGATCTGCCTGGTTCTCCCTGGCAAATTCGGTCCTCTCTTTTAAACTAACACTCCTGTCACTGTCCCTTGTCAATAACACCTTAAATTGACTGTTTTTTTCCAGTTTTGCCTTAAGCATCCTGGCAATATCAAGGGTGATTTCCTTCTCCATCAATCCGGTTCGACGACCGATGGTTCCGGGATCTCGCCCACCATGACCAGGATCGATAACAATAGTATGAACCTGAAGGCTAAAGAGTTGAGCCAATGGCAGTTGTGTATCAATGAGTCCCAGCAGAGTTTCGGGTATATCCAGATCTACATGTTCCAGAATTATTTCGGGTAAAACAGGTTTTCTCACAGCCGCAACAATTTCATATTGATAAAATGGTTTTTCACCCGCCTCCCTTTCAAAAAACACTCTACTCCAATTGACAGGCATGGTGGTGAAGCTATGCATGCCCCAGCGATTCTTAACTGGCGAAGATTCCTTCTTTTGTTGCAGCGTGATTTCGATATCGGGAATGTGCGTATTTTCTGCTAAAAGTTCTTGCTCAGGATAAGACAATGACTCTTTTGATTTTTCTGCCGCTACTGTCTTTGGAGCAACAGTCATCAGGACAGCTGCAAGCTTTTCAGTAGATAAACCCGGAGAAAAGGCTGAAGAATAGCTCAAGACACCCCATACTCCCCCGACCAGAACAAGGAACAAAAAAAGGTTCAGCCAATCAACGTTGCCTTGTTTCGTTGAGACCTCCTGTTCCTGGAGCTCTGCTTTGCCTAATTGAAAATGCTGCAACTTTGCATTGTCTTCGTAAAGGGCTTGCAAAATTTGCTTTTTCTGTACCTTGTTTACTTTGTTTGGCATGGTATTCTGCGTTATTCACAACAAAGAGAGAAGACAGTCATTTACTTATGTCACATCATTCAAATTCTTTTATCCTTATTATTTCGTATCACAGAAAAACTACGAATTCAATATAGGGTTTGTAACCTGGTGATTTTCCTGTGTCTTGATATTGTGAATCAATTCTATCTGCCGACTGACAAAAGTTGGTTTACTTCCTGAAAACATACGTTCCATGGGGCATGGAAAATTGCTGGTTGCTTACAAACCGGCAGCCTATGAATGCTGACAAACCAGAACGGGGAAGGAGATATGTGTGTTCAAGATGCAAGGCCTACGGCTTAGAAGTAAGTTTCCCATGATCCTCGCGACCTCACAATTCGCGACAATCTACAAGAATCACAAAATAAATAAACTCCAGATTTCATCTGTTTTTTTCACACTCAGATCCACACATGGAAGAAGTTATACTTCAATTTAGCCTAGCTGATTTGATAAGCTATGTTTTTCATGTTGTTTAATAATTCCTGCTAACGACCTAAGTGCTTCATTGACAGATTTGGTATCAGGAAATATCTTTCTTACATCCTCATCCAATTTGATAATGTTGGTGCCTTCCTGATACCTCAGGGCATATTTCCCCCTGATACCTTTTGAGAAATCATATTCGTCAAGCATGTCTTTATCTTTTTTGCTAGCCATGATCTTCCTCGTAAAATTTTCTTTCGTGTGCAGTTGCAGGACGAGCAGAAATTAGTCTAATAACAG
>JAOZLI010000160.1 GCA_029934915.1 Desulfocapsa sp.
GGAAGCAAAATTCAGGAAGCAATGATCAGGCAATTCCCCCCCCCACCCATATCAGGAATTGGAAATGCTGGTGGATTTCAACTGCAGGTTGAAGATATGGCAGGAATTGGCTTACCGGCATTGCAGGATATGACCAATGCGCTCTCGGCAGAAGCAATGCAGGAGCCATCCATTGCCTCAGGGTTTAGTACCTTTCGGGCAAATGTTCCCATGCTCTTTGCTGATATTGATCGCACAAAAGCAAAAACCCTGAATATTCAGCTCTCTGAAATATTTGATTCCATGCAGGCTTTTCTCGGTGCTGCCTACGTGAATGATTTTAACAAATTCAACAGAACCTTTCAGGTAAATGTACAGGCTGAAAATGAAGCCCGTGCAGATGTGGAAGATATTGCCCGTCTGCAGGTACGTTCAAAAGACGGCAAGATGATTCCACTGGGAACGCTGTTATCCGTAAAAGAAGTTTTTGGCGCCGCCATCGTTACCCGTTACAACATGTACCCCACAGCCACTATTACCGGAGCATCAGCTCCTGGTTTCAGTACTGGTCAATCCATGGACAGTATGGAGGAAGTTGCAGCACGAGTACTGCCAAATTCCATGGGCTCAGAATGGACGGGTATGTCCTATCAGGAGAAAAATGCCGGCAATCCAGGTCCAATTTTTGCCATCTGTATTGTTCTTGTCTACCTGGTATTGTGTGCTCAGTATGAGAGCTGGTCTATTTCCTTAGGTGTTATACTGGCTGTCCCTCTGGCACTTTTAGGAACAGTTGTGGCGCTTATGGTACGTCATATGGACAATAACGTGTATACCCAGATTGGTATCGTGCTGCTCATTGCTCTGGCCTGTAAAAATGCCATTCTTATCGTTGAATTTGCTGTGGAGGCACGGGAGAAGAAGGGAATGTCCATTTTTGATGCGGCCATGGATGCTGCCCGTCTCCGTTTCCGGCCCATTCTTATGACGTCCTTTGCCTTTATTTTAGGAGTCTACCCGCTGGTTATTGCCAACGGTGCAGGAGGTGCTTCACGCCAGGCTCTCGGTACTGCCGTGTTTGGCGGTATGATTGCTGCGACCCTTCTTGCTGTTTTATTTGTTCCTGTTTTTTATAAGGTCATCCAGGGAATGAGCGAACGTTTTTTCCCGCCTGAAAACAAAACCATTCACCATAAAGCACATAAAAAGCATGAAGTAATAGACTGATTTCAGGTTATTCTTTTCTCCATGCACAAGCAACCTCATTTTTAAGGTAAACCATGAAATTAACAAAATTTATTTTACCCATTCTCCTCCTGGCTCTGGCCTCCTGTGCAAAAAAAGCACCGGAACCAATTCAGGTGCAAATTCCCACCCGACCCATTAATTATCTCCATGAGGTAAAACCGGTTCTGGATAAGCGTTGTGCGGTATGTCACTCCTGCTACAACTCACCCTGTCAGCTTAAGCTTAGTTCCTATGAGGGTGTCGATCGAGGTGGCAGTAAAAAAGCCATTTATAATTCCAGCAGACTTTCCACCATGGATCCAACCCGCCTCTTTATCGATGCCAAGACCACCGAAGAATGGCGCACCAAGGATTTTCACACCGTAACAGAATCCACCGCAGGTGATGGACTTAACAACTCCCTTATGCTGCAGATACTCAATCATAAGATGGAGAACCCGGTAAGTACCGGCGATTATTTTTCAGAAGCAAATGACCTAACCTGTTCTGAAACCAGCATAGAACTTGATGGCTATCTTTCTAAACACCCCAATCGGGGTATGCCCTTTGGTTTTCCACCACTTACTAAGGAAGAGTTCGAGATCATCGCCGGTTGGCTTGCCCAGGGTGGCAAGGGACCGTCTCCTGCTGAGCAGGAAAAACTTACCACTCCACTGCTTGCTGATGCAGCTGAGATTGTGAAATGGGAAACATTTTTCAATAAAAGTGATGCCAAGCATGCCATGACCGCCAGATATATATACGACCACCTCTTTCTGGCGCATATCAAGTTTGGTACGGACACCAATGAATATTATGAAATGTTGCGATCAAAGACACCTCCCGGTGAAACCATAGATCTTATAAATAGTGTGCGTCCCTACGACGATCCTGAAGTGGATATGTTTTATTATCGTTTCCGTAAAATTCATTCCACCATTGTTCATAAAACTCATATGGTGTTCAATTTAGATGATACTCAGATGTCCCGCTTTCAGGAGTTGTTTATTACGCCCAAATGGTTACAGACTCCGCACCTGATGGCCTACGACAAAACGGAGAGTGCCAACCCCTTTATATTGTACGAGCAGATACCACCAAAATCCAGATATCAATTCCTCCTCGACAATGCTCACTATATTATCATGACCTTTATTCGCGGCCCTGTCTGCCGTGGACAAATTGCCTTAAATGTTATCCAGGATCAGTTCTGGGTTATGTTTATAGATCCCGAGTCTGATTTGAGCGTCAAGTATCCTGCCTTTCTTAAACTACAAAAAGACAATCTTATTATGCCCATCGAAAAAGGGAGTAAATTCCCTGTCTGGGATCTGATCGGCAACAAATACGATAAGGCTGTAGACAGATACTATAAAGCCAGACAGAATTACTATATGGCCCTGAACTACGACGGACTCAATTACGAAGCCATCTGGAAAGGGAATAGGGCATCAGACACACCGTTGCTCACAGTTTACCGGCACTTTGACAGTGCCTCTGTACATAAAGGTGTTTTAGGTGATTTGCCTCGAACCATGTGGGTAATGGACTATCCGCTTCTCGAACGGATCTATTACGCACTAGTAGCCGGGTTTGATGTGTACGGAACCCTTGGTCATCAGCTGGCAATTCGACTCTATATGGACAGCCTTCGTGAAGAGGGGGAAAGCACTTTCTTAGCTTTTATGCCAGAAGATATTCGTCAGGAAATGGTGGAAAGCTGGTACAAGGGCGTTCCTGCCAACAAACTGATCTATCACGACGCTGGAATGCCCACACAGATTCAATACGCAAGTGATAAACCTAAACAGGAATTCATTGAATATATTGTCAATAAACACATCAATCCCATAACGAACATCTCCTTTGACCCTATTAATTATGTCCCAGACAATAATTACCCTGAGTTACCGGAAAAATATGAAACCCTTGAAGACTACATGCAGGCCTTTCGTGCAGTCTCAAAACCCGGTACGGAATTCTTTTCCTTTGTTACAGATTTTAACGCCAATGTCGTCTACATCCGAATCCGTAGAAATGATGGTACCGACACTGTTATTTCCATGGTGATTAACCGCTGGCACGACAATGTTACCTTTATGTTTAAAGAAAAAAAATCCCTGGACTCCAGTAAAGACAATGTGGATTTTCTGCAAGGTTTTTTCGGTTCCTACCCCAACTATTTTGTGGATATTCATCAGGACGATCTTCCCGACTTTTTTGATATTCTCACCCACCTCGGTGATAACGATAGAGAAAGGATACGAAAACGATTTGATAAATATGGTATCAACCGGGCTGAAAAGGATTTCTGGGAAAAGTACGACTGGTTTCAGGAACGATTTAATAAAGATCAACCTGTCCAGTCAGGCCTCTTCGACCTAAACCGATATTTCTATCACGCATCTGAGGAACCTCCTGTGCAGTAAGATTTTACTAAACCCCACCTGAGTCACAGACCAGACAAATCATTGCCTGGTCTGTGACTCTGCATACTCCCCTCAAAAAGCTACCACATTAATATAAACAACGGTTTTTCCAGCCAATTATTACAAGCATTCAATTTTTCTTTTGTCCATTCCGGGACTTCTGTGATAAACTATACATAACGAAAGGATACCATCACATCCCTCAATAACACCGGACAGGATATTATGCTCAACCACTGCAAATTATTGACTGCTAGCCTCACCGTTGCAACCTTACTTTTAATTCTGGGTTTTTCCTCCATTGCATCCGCCCGAACCGAACAACAAACCCTATATGCAAGTGATGCCAGTGAAACCAGTTTATTCGGAAGCAGTATTGCTGTTTCAGATAATATTCTTGTTGTAGGAGCAAGCCATGAAAACAGGTTTGGAAGAAAGCAGATATCTGAAGCTGGCGCAGTCTATGTCTTTCGTCGTTCCGGTTTTACCTGGAACCAAATTGCAAAGCTTACCGCATCGGATGCAAAGTCAGGCGATAGATTTGGCGGAAGTGTCGCTGTATCTGGCGACACAATCGTAATAGGCCTTGGCAATGATCCCAAAAAAATCGGAAGAAGAATAAACGTTGTGTATGTATTTGCAAAACCGATTTCAGGCTGGCAAGACAGTACGGAAACGTGCACCCTGATCACTACAAGTGGTAAAGGCCAGGACCTTTTTGGTCACAGTGTTGATGTTTCCGGTGAGACCATTGTCGTTGGTGCCCCTAACAGTGGTATTTCCGGTGCCGCCTACGTTTTTACAAAGCCGGAATCTGGATGGGAAGATACTATAAAAAGTGCCAGACTTACGCCAGCAGACGGGCAAAGCGAAGACCAGTTTGGCTGGAGTGTTGGAATTTCCGAAGGAACAATCGTTGTTGGTGCCAATGCTGAAGATGGCGGTTCTGGTGACCCCTTAAGCAATGCTGGTGCTGCCTACGTATTTGTTAAACCTGGTGCAAAATGGAAAAGCACTACAGAAGATGCAAGAATCACCGCATCTGACGCACAGGATTACGATGAGTTTGGCTATAGTGTTGCCATCTCGGGAAATAATATTGTTGTGGGTGCACTCTACGAACGCGGCGGCTCTGGAGATCCATTCATCAATTCCGGTTCAGCTTACATCTTCAGCAAATCTCCTTCCGGCTGGAAAACCAGTACGGAAACCGCCAAACTAAGTGCGTCCAACGCACACTCCCATGATCTGTTTGGGAAGAGTGTCGCAATTTCCCATGATTCCATCGTCATTGGAGCAGAAGCCGGTGACGTTCGCAAGAAACGTTCGCTGACAGGGCCCGGTGCTGCCTACCTTTTTACTAAACCACTCTCTGGCTGGAAAAACAGCACCGAAAGTTACAATCTTTCATCATTAGACGCTCAGGCAAAAGATTCTTTTGGCAGCAGTGTCGCTATCTCCGGAAATAACATAGCCATTGGCGCATATAAGGAAGATGGCGGTAAGGGAGATCCACTCCTTGAAAGTGGTGCAGTGTATCTTTTTATCCAATCTTCAGATAGCCTGCCTCCTAAATTTGTCAGTGGCCCTACCATCAGTGAAATAAAAGATATAACAGCAGTGATACTGTTCGAGACGGACGAAGCAACAAAATGTACTATTGACCTTGGCATATCAAAACTCTCTGATAAAAGAGTCACTTCCCATAAAATCGGCAGTAAGCATGCGGTTCTTATCACTGGTCTGAAACCTCGCAGCAATTATCAACTTCAAGTGAATATCACAGATGTCGCTGGCAATACCCCTGTGAGCAGTGAAATTATAAAATTTACAACAAGAAGAAAACCCGATATCACCGCCCCGGTCATCACCAAAAAGCCCATTATTCTTAATACAGACGACACCAGTGTTCTGATTGAATGGCAGACCAATGAACTTTCAACTTCAATCATTAATTACGGCGTTGATGCCACCCTTGGTCAACATCAGGAAAATAAGAATTTAACCGTAGTACACAAATTGCACCTTACTGATCTTCACAAAAACCAGATATATTTCGCACAAGTGAGTAACGCTGATCCAGCGGGCAATGGTCCCAGACAAAGTAAAATGATCTCCTTTATGACAGGTTCATTGTCCAATAATGTTACAGAAGAGAAGCAAACAGTTGTTGCGTATACCGGTCAAAGCAGCGAAGAATTACAGAAACAACTGAAAAATGCTACTGAAACCATAAGACAGTTACAAACAAAACTCACTTTTGCAGAACAGGACAAATGGAGAGTTGATATACTACGAGCCCAACTTGCAAAAGTTGAACTGGATAACCAGACATTACAGCATAAGCTTGTCTATTTTCAAAAAGGTGAAGGCAATAGCGAGGTCCTGCAATCAAAATTAACTACCTGTGAATCCTCTCTGTATAATATTGATGAAAAATTACAGGATGCAGAGACCTCATTTCGTAATTTGCAGGATGCGATAGATTTGATTCGAAATCGTTTTCAGGCCAGGACAGAGGAATAA
>JAOZLI010000161.1 GCA_029934915.1 Desulfocapsa sp.
CCACCACAGTCCATCATCTCTTCTGGAGCGGTGAGACCGAATTTTTCAAGAACAACGGTGGACTCAGGATTCAGATCTGCAAGGGTAGATTGCATACATGCTTTAGCATCTTGACCCTGTGCATTCATAAGGGTAGCAAGAGCGATGGAAGCGGTTACTGAGTCGGTATCTGGGTTAGAGTGACCGGTTACATAAATTGTCATTGTGTTTTCCTCCGTACACATAAATTATCTAAAGTAGCCCAATTTCGAGCTTTTATTAACTACTATCAAATTGTTGGGAACAATAGTGCTTTAGCTGTATTGAGTCAAGGATAAAACTCCATTTAACACAAAACTAATGAATCATGATTCAGCCTGATTGACCGTGACTTTCAGTGCAGGCTATTGTATATTCATATCTTCAAAAGTATAGAATATCCCAACTGATACATTTATTTATGGATCCTTCAGAAGAAAAAATATCACGTCCCCAACCTGCCCGAAAAAAACGCTCTTTTGTTTTTCCGGTAATGGTTCTTTTTGCTTTGCTTCTTGCCGGCAGTGGAATTGCCTTCTATTTAAATTATCAAGCTGATCCTCCCCTGGCAATTCCTGAACAACTTGAAAAAGACAAGGATGCGCAGACACAGCCTGTTCCTGCAGAAGGTTCTGAAGAAGTAGATCCGGTTATTGCTGAGACAATAGAAACCATAGCAACCATTGACGTCACTGCAATTCATCCAGATTCAAACCCTATTCCTGAAAGTGAAGCCATCCCCGAACAGGATGTCACCGTTACTCCATCTGCAGCTATCACCGCTCCAATTGTTCCGCCGGAAGCCATTACTGCTCCTGCCATTCTACTTGAACCGCCCCCATTTGCCGCCTGCTCCGAGCCGGAAAAACGGCTGAACGCATTTTACACACACCTTGACCGGCAACCCTATATGATGGCATATGGCTTAAAGGAAACAAGCCAGGACCACTTTACAGTGCTTATCGCAAAACTACTCGATCATCCCCCTAAAGTGACCCGTGAATCGGATGATTTGTACACCATCCTTCGAAACACAGCCCATTTCTTCAGAATTGCCGGCAAAGACAACATTCTAATGCTCCAGGGCATCCTCAATAGTGAAAACAAAAAACTCGAACAGATCCTGGCAGACTATTATTTCCTGATTTCCACCCCTGAATGCGGACGGACAAAATATGCTGAGAATATCAGCAATGATGATTTATATGAATACGGTTGCTTTTTCCTGAACACCATGGGAGGTCGCCTCTATCTTTTCAGACGTGATTCCTTGTCGCGTATGGTGGTAACATACTACGCTATTCTTCTTGTGGATGATGCAAACAACCAGCAGAATAATCGTCATGGTATCAACCTGAAACCTGCCGTTAGCATGCTTCTCTCGGAAATGGAAACGGGAGGTACAAGTCTAAAATATTTTGAAAATTATATTGATATGCTTTACGACCTGAAGGAAAAATACCAGTAACATTGATTTTCAGTTGATTTTGTTGTATATTTCGTAAGAGGCGGAGGTTGATTTATTCAGAAACCTGAACGGGATTTAATTATGCAAATGTCTACACCATCATACGGTACGCATATGTATTCGCAGGTTCAGAACAATCCTCTGTTTGCTAGAGGAGCTGAAGAGAAATCAGGCTCCAGGCAATCATCCAGCACAGCCGATTCTTCTAATTCACAGCAGAATGATTCTGTTTCTCTTTCACCCGCCGGCAAAGAACGTTCCCAAGAGACAACACAGGCTCCTGCAAGTGAGGAAAAAGGAATCGATCAACAAGCCTTGTCCCAGGCAGATCTCAAAATACTCACCGAACTAAAGGCAAGAGATATAGAAGTACGTGCTCACGAGCAGGCTCATCTTTCCAGTGCAGGCCAATATGCTGCAGGAGGAGCGTCATTTTCCTACACCACTGGCCCCAATGGAAAACAATACGCTACTGGCGGTGAAGTACCCATTGATATCTCCAAGGCAGATTCGCCAGCAGCAACAATTGCCAAAATGCGCACCGTTAGGCGAGCCGCCCTTGCTCCTGCCAATCCATCAGCCGCTGATCGTAGTATCGCAGCTTCAGCCAGCGGCAAAGAGGCACAGGCCAGAAAGGAATTACAGGAAGAGGCACAGCAAACGGCTGAAACAACCCTTGGCAGTCTCTCTGTTGACAAGGACACAAAACCTGGAGCACAAGAGAAGAGTACGAATGAGAAGCCACAGACTCCAGAGATATCCGATTACAGTCGCAGTGTCATGAAATCAGCCTACGAGACCATGGCCGCACTTGCCGCTTAAAAAAACTAATACTACCATGCCTTTCAAACAATTTAACCGTGAACTATTCGATTTTCTGCAATTTTCCACCACTCCTTTTCATGCAGTACAATACCTCTCCACCCTCTTTCTGGAGTTTGGTTTTCATGAACTGAAAGAACCTGAGAAATGGGACACATTGCCTGGACATGGCTATTTTTGTGTGCGGGATGATGGCAGTATCCTGGCCTTTAGACTTGCTGCCAGTGACACTACGAATGCCAATTGGAGAATGCTTGCCGCACACACGGACTCCCCATCCCTGCAGATCAAGCCGCAGCCTGAAAAAGAAAAGCACGGGTATATGCAGCTCGGTGTAGAAGTGTATGGCGGCCCGATTCTCTCCACCTGGTTTGACAGGGACCTTGGGATCGCCGGGCGTGTTAGCGTTCTTGACGACAAAGACAATATCCTGACTAGAAATATTGATTTTGCCAGGGCTGTGGCAACTGTTCCAAATCTTGCCATCCATCTGAACAGGGAAGTGAACAAAAATTACACCATTAAACGTCAAAAACATCTGCTGCCGCTGGTATGTCAGGTTGAAGAAGACGAATTCTCCTTTCACGATATCCTGCTGCAGCAGATACAGTCTGAATATCCGGAAATGAGCATTTCAAAGCTGCTTGGGTATGATCTCTTCTGCTATGATATGCAAAATCCTTCATATGCCGGGTTCAATAACGAATTTATAACAGCCGGCCGACTCGACAATCTGGCCAGTTGTTTTATCGGTGCAAAGAGTATTACTCAGGAAAAGACTTCCGGGAACTGTCTATTACTCTGCAGTAACCATGAGGAGATTGGATCGGCAAGTGTTGCCGGAGCACAGGGAAACTTCCTGACTTCTGTTCTTAAACGCCTGGAACCGAGTGGTGTAAAACGTGCACAAATCTGCAGCGGCTCGCATTTAATTTCCATGGACAATGCGCATGCTCTACACCCGAACTTCCCTGAGAAACACGACCCGCAGCATCTGCCTCTCTTAGGCAAAGGTCCTGTGATCAAATACAACGCAAACCAGCGTTATGCCAGTACCAGCCGTTCTGCTGCTCTTTTTAAAGTACTCTGCCAGGAAACGGATGTTCCTGTACAAGAATTTGTCATGCATAACGATCTTGCCTGTGGTTCCACCATTGGCCCCATTGCTGCCACAGCCCTGGGCATACAAACTGTTGACGTTGGCATCCCAAGCCTTGCCATGCATTCCATCCGGGAAACAACCGGAACCAGAGATCCGTACATGTTGAGCACCGTCATTGATCATTTCTTTACCCGTGAGCAGCTCCCAGGGGGTGTGCAGTAAATGCAGAAAACAATTTCACTCATCATCGCCATCCTGTTTGTTTTCTTTTGTTTTACAGGGCCCCAGGCAGGACAGGCGCTGCAATTGAAGACCTCGGTGAATAAATACAAAGGAACGCAGGTTAGCAGTCATGCATTAAAACGCCTTGAGCCATTCAACAAATTCATCGACTACTATTCACAGTTTACGTTTTTCAAGCCGCGTCACAAGGTAAGCCCGGACTTTATACGAGCCCTGATTCTTGCCGAATCCGACGCGAAGCCAAATGCAGTCTCTAATAAAACGGCCATGGGCCTTGGCCAGATCATATACACCACAGGCAAACAGGCAGCACTTGAACTCTCCCGTTCACGATTTAAATTCAAGCATATCTCAAAACAGAAACTCGCCTCGTTACAGAAGAGAGATCTCTTTGATCCGGCAACGAATATTTTACTTACCTGTTATCTGATCTCAAAATATAATTATAAGTTTAATGGTAAATTGGAGTTGGTTATTACTGCCTGGAATGCTGGGGAATACCAAAAGCATTTAAAAAAGGGAAAGGTGGCACCCTATCGGGAGACGCATAATCTTATTGGGAAGGTTAATAGCTATTATGTTGATTTGCTGAAGAGAAAAAAACGTTCTCGATATTCTGTTAGACTTAACTGATTTTTTGTAGGAGCTTGACCCTGCGAGCGCTTGTACCCTTTTTCGGGTGATTGTAGAGTGTTGCTAACTCAGTAAAATCGTCCGCAGGGGCGGGACTCCAATAATTCCATTTTGCATTTACCTGAACTTTGGTGGCAACCAGGATGGAAAAAAATCATGCCACTAAATCCACTTGCTGTATAGTCCCCACACCCCCTTCTTCACCAAGAAAAACACCCGTTGACTGTACCTGGCCCTGCAGAGTATTAGTGCTATCCTTTATGGAAAAAAGAGTAGTTGCAGATTCAAGATAGATGGCCCCTATACCTTTCTCACCAAGGCCAAAAAGGACATTATTTCCTTCAGAATCTTTTGCCCATATACGCAGTTTATCAAATATGGAATCATTTTCATCTATCCAATTATTACCATCACTGTCATATGCTTCAAGATCCTGGAAGCCATTACCGCTTTCTGGGCCAAAGAGCTCAGAACCGTCATTGATGATTCCATCTTCGTTTTTATCCAGGGCTAGAAAACCACTACCGGGACGTAAAAAGGAGATCTGATTTTCATGACCGTCATTATCGATATCAAAGGAAAATTTTTCCTGGGTAAGTTCAGCAGCAGTTCCGGAAAAGTTTACCACCAATGGATCTTTTAAGGCATCTCCCATTCGTATACTCAGGTTTTGTTCTGAGTAAAATTCACGACTCATATTCAATTCGACTGCAAATTCTACCTTTTTCCCATCTTCTGTCAGTATCGTTCCACTACTACTGAAGCTGGTGGATTCATATTCATAGTGGGATTCGTGGTACTCATAGGCAAGGCCTCCCTGTGAAACTTCTTCAACAGGTGCGGGCTCTGTACCTGCCAGGGCAGGAGCAACTTCGCCGGACGCTCCTACGTTACCCGAAGGTATTTCCTGAGAGTTTTGCAACGACTCCGGAGAAACAATAATGATTTTTTTCCCGGTGATACGCTCAATCATTGCAGAGAGTATACGTAAATTAAGATCCATCATATAGGGATGTTCACCTCTATCTGTCTCAGTAATTTGTTCAGTGCGGCGCGCTTGCACGGCGTGTTGCGCCTGTTTGGAGAATTGCACACTACTGGCCTTATTAAATGCAGCGGTGGCCTTGTCGATATCAACCTTCTGGCCTTTTCCGACAGCCAACTGCTGGGTGACCCGTTCTTCACCTGGTCCCCAAATAGTTAAGGATTCATGCTTTTGATGTTTTTCTACTGAAGTATGCTGAGAATAGAACTGAATGGCAGAGTCGGCGATTTTCATGGGAGGCCCTCCTTGGCTTCATGAAAATGAAATGAAGGATTGTTCCTGATCTTCCCTGACCTGGAAACCCAATTTCACCTAATTACAAGCTGTATCGGATGGAACCCGGAAAAAGTTTAGTTTTTTTAAACATAAAAAACCCGGTTTCTCCAAAAGGAAAAACCGGGCTGTATCCATACAAATTAAAAAAGCTTATTTACTGAGTGAAGCCAGTGACTTCTCCATCTTTGTATTGATGATACCACTGATGTGCTCATTGGTCCAGATACCATCCTTACGAACGGCTTTGGATGCATTACCAAAACCTATACGTACTTTCTGGCTCGAAACAGCATCAAGTGCTTTTTGTATACGTTCTTTCACTTCTTCCTTTGAAAGTCCTTCGGCCTCACCAATGGGGCCAAGATCTTTCATCTCTTGAGTGAAATCAGTAATAAGCTGAACAAAGCGTGGCGCTTCAGCAGCGGAGGCCCACTGCAGACTATAACGCTCTTCTTTAATTCCAACATCGCGGAGCACCTTTTTGACCAGTGCATCCATTCCCATCGCATCATAATTACCAACCTGGTAATGGCATTCGCCAAGTTGTCAGCC
>JAOZLI010000022.1 GCA_029934915.1 Desulfocapsa sp.
ACCTAAGCTTTGATGGAAATCAGGTTTATTTTTTTAGCGCATGCAATAAATCCAGCGTGGGTTCACCGTCCGGCGCCAACCCATTTTTCAGTTGAAAAGCTTTAATTCCTTTTTTGGTATTAGAGCCTATCCGCCCATCGATACCACCCGAATAAAAACCTTTCTCAGCCAGAAGTTCCTGCAATTCAAATTTTTGTGAAGCGGAAAGGGCTCCTGCGGGTCGTGGCCAGGATTGCACCATGGATTTTTTCCCAGCCAATTTATCAGCAAGTAAGCCAACGGCTAAGGCATAAAAATCAGAATTATTATATCGCTTTAGGACAAAAAAGTTCTTCATCATCAAAAACCCCGGCCCGTCATCTCCGCCAATCAATTTGAGTTCGGCATCATCTCCAACGTAGTCAAAAACCATCCCGTCAGGACGAATAAAGCCAATCTTTTGCCATTCTGCTATTGTTTTTGTCTTTCCTTTAAATAAAGCACCATCTGCAGGTACTTTCACCTCATAGCCCCATGGTTTCCCCGTACGCCACTTATTCTGGCGCAATAAATTAGCAGCGGTGGCCAGTGCATCGGGAATAGAGTTCCAGATATCTCTTCGACCATCTCCATCAAAATCCACGCCATAGGCAAGAAAACTTGTGGGAATAAATTGGGTGTGCCCCATGGCCCCGGCCCAGGATCCCATTAACTGATCAAGGCTTACATCCCCGGCTTGCACGATTTGAAGGGTGGCAAGGAGCTGCGATCTTCCGAATTTTTGCCTTCGTTTATCCGCATAGGCAATGGTTGCAAGTGCACGAGGAACATAATGCAACCTGGAAGTACGACGAAGAGCAGCACCATAACTGCTCTCCATGGACCAGATGGCGAGAATCACCGACGCCTCAACGCCAAACTCTTTTTCAACTTCACTGAAAATTTTACTATACACTCCGGCCATAATACGACCATCAATAACCGAGAGGGGATTCACTCTGGCATCCAGGTAATCCCAGATTTTAGTGGTGAATTCTGCTTGATATGCTGCACTTTTCAGAACTTTTGCATCAGGCTCTGTAACAGAGGCGAAGGCACGATCATAGGTTTCCCGTGTAATACCAACGCCTTTTGCTTCTAAATAAAAGCTTTCCAAAAACTCCTGAAAGCTCTGATGATCAATGGGCGCAGCAAAGGTATTCAGCGAACTAAAAAAAACAAAAACACAACAAAACAACAACCTACCCAAGATATTGGCTATTCTATTCATATTAACCTATGATAAACTCGTAAAAAATAAAATCCTAGATGGCTAAGTAAAAAACTTCATATTCGAGGAACGCAAATTTAGTGGAATGAAGCGTACTTAGGTACGCCGCAGTGACATTAAATTTGCAGTGACGAAGAAGATGAAGAGTTTTTACGACGCCATCAACCTATGTAAAGATGAGAAAGAAAACACACTGCTAACGTGGCTGACGCAGGCAAGCTGCAAGTAAGTGCCTTGTTGCTGCTTATCACAAACTGATATAAAACCTGATTCATATCTTCGTGTTATTTATGACAGAAGCTATGGAGTAAGGCACTAAACTATAGCACAAATATCAGGAAGGTAGCTTTAATATTTTACCACTCCCCCTCTAATCAATATCCCAAGACATGCAGTGAGTACTTTTTACCCATACGAACCCCAATGCGTATATTTTTTACCCATCAGTTGAATATAATGCTAACACGAGCAACAGGCAGAAACGGCAAGACAAACGGTAATTCACCATTTTAGAAAACACTTAAAATGGTGGCACGCTCATTGCAACAACACAGACAGAAACAAAAAATAAAATAAAAATTAGTTTTTATATATTTTTTCTTCTCCTCCCTCGGGCCCTTCCGAATTGTTCGGAAGGGCCATTTTTTTTGCACTCTCAGCCCACGATAATCACACAGTTTTTTCCACTCTCCTTGGCTCTGTAGAGGGCCTGGTCGACCTTCCTGAACAGTGGTTCAGCTCCTCCCATCTCTTTCTTAAACTGGGCCACACCAAAACTAGAAGTAACCTGTATTTCACTCCCTCCGAACCAAATCCTGTTTTCCTGTACTGCCAACCGCAATTTTTCCGAAACAATGCGCGCATCCTCTGCCCCTGTATCAGGTAAAAGCACCGCGAATTCCTCCCCTCCCCACCTTGCGACCAGATCTTGTTCTCTCACACTGGCACGTATCAGGCTGGAAATGTGAATAAGGACCTTATCTCCTCCATCATGGCCATAACTATCGTTTACCTTTTTAAAATCATCAATATCAAAAAGGATAAGGGAAAACATCCCGTTATTTCGATTGACCTGACGAATGGCCTGCTCCAATATCAGATCAAAATGAAATCGATTGGCGAGTCCGGTCAAGCCATCGACTGTAGCCAGCGCCTGATATTTTTTTCTTCGCTGCGTCTGCCGGGCATAGAAAAAAACCACGGTCAACGCAGAAAGGGCCAGGCAAAAAATTACAAACTGTACCTGACGATACCTTCGGCTGTAGCCTTTGAGAGTCAAATCCTCTCTGTAGCTAACAAAGTATCCAACATCCTTGCCCTCCACGTTCCTGACAGGAAGAAAGCTTATCAATAACATCTTCCCCCCTTCAGTTACGAATCTGGCAAGGGAAAAAGCCTCACCACCTGCCATTCTTTCGGCAACCGAACTGCGCAATTCGTCATTTAAGGTCTTCAGCTCTGGCAGAGAAATAATACCAAGAGCAGGTAATTCTTGCTGAATACGCTCTGCAACCCTTCTATCCTCTCGGTAAAGCGGTGAAACCCTGCAGGATATATATCGTTTCTGTTCCTGCTCTGAGGCCATACGGGAGATGACATCTTCATGGATGATAAGGGTGTGGATTGCCGGAAAAAGCCGTACAGCTAGTTCCCTGACCACAGAAAAAGAGTAGGAGATTTCCATCGTACCAACAAATTCATGCCAGTAAAAAAGTGGGTAAACATTACGAAAGCCATGAGAGACATGGCCTTCTTCAAAACCGTGAACGGGAAGTCTGTTCGTATTTACCAGATCAATAGAGTGGCGTAAACCATGAAGGGAATCACCATAAGTTGATGGACTCTGAAAACGTAGAAAACTAACAGCTTCTGGAAGGTGGAAGTGAAGAAATTCTATTCCATACTCCTGCAAATCCCCATACCTGGATGCAAATCGTTCATGCAGAACCTGTCGCAAGCCATCCCTTTTTTCGCCGCTGACTTTACCTGCAAGAAAAAAAATTTCAGCAGTATCATTATTATCAAAAAGAATCTCAAAAACGATATCAGCCGTCTTTTCTAGAGAGTAGATAATTGATTGCAGCTGTACTCTCTGCTGTTCCGTCACCTGTTTAAGGTAATTTTCCTCGCGTTGATGGTGAAATAAAGAAATCAGATAAAAACTCGCCAGAAAAAACAGCAATAAAAAAGCAGCAAAAAAGAAAGGCCCTTTTGTTACGGAACTATTCACTTTAAGCATTTCACCTCCTCGTTTCGCCAAACGCTCTCAAGACCTTTGTCATCCTTTGGATTTTATCCCTACGAGACATGGCTTCCATGCTCGTCCAGGACTTCCCGTACAACGTTGAACAGGACATTTAACTTTCTTATTACTTTCCCAGAAGTTGTGCTTCAACAGCAGGGCCGACCTTTTTCCAGTCAACACAGGGCTTATTAAATGTGGGGGGATGAATGAGGGGACAACCAAATGCAGAGTCATCTATATAGAGCTGGCCATAAGCCTTGGGGCTGGCAGTCCAGGAATCCTGTTCTGGGTTTCGATTTATACCAAAGAGAGGGATATTGTTTTTGGCGAAATAATCCACAGCGTCCTGCAGGAATTCGCCCCTTTCAGAGTCATCGGACCGCATGGTAAAAAGAATTAGCTTCGCACCAAGTTCCACCCATCTTTGCAGCCAGTCAACGGCCAATGGAACGGGGTCTCCGACGTATGGATAGCGATGGTCAACAACGGTTCCATCGAAATCTACACAAATATACATAGTTTTATTTCCAGTGTTGAAACAGTTCGTTGATTCCTTTTTCGGCAAGGGTCGTCATCTTCAGGAAATCTTCACCGCTGAAGGGCTTGCCTTCTGCAGTGGATTGTATTTCAATCCAGCGACCGTCACCACTCATCACAAAGTTGGCATCTACCTCTGCATTTGAATCTTCCTTATAATCAAGATCAAGGCAGGCGTTTCCTTCAACTATTCCAACAGAAATTGCTGCAACTGGCAATATTTCTGGCATTTTAGCAAGTTTTTTATTGTCCACCAGTTTTCTGAGTGCTGCCCGCAGAGCTAACGCGCCACCTGTTATGGAAGCAGTACGTGTTCCACCATCAGCATTTAAAACATCGCAATCAATACGGAGAGTACGCTCACCAATGGTGGACAAGTCAACCATCATACGCAAACTGCGACCTATAAGACGCTGTATCTCGTATGTTCTTCCTGATCGTCCCCCCACCACCTCACGTTTGTAGCGTGAATTAGTAGCACAGGGCAGCATTCCATATTCAGCGGTAATCCAGCCTTTGCCAGTACCTTTCAGAAATGGTGGCACTTTTTCTTCAATGCTTACTCCACAAAGAACATGGGTGCCTCCCATGCGGATAAGCAGTGAAGCATCCGCTCCCGGCTGAAAATCCCATTCAAGGGAGACATTGCGAAGACTGTCGTTACTTCTATTTTCTGATCGTTTCATATTTTCCGTTTATCTATTACTCGTTGTCCCTTGCCTTCAAACCGTTCAAGGGTCTTTTCTTCAACCAATTTCACTGCAACTCCAATACCGAGTTCAGAACTTAACTGCCTGCGTATGGCATCAATAAGTTCACGCTGCTGGCTCATCTGGTCAGAAAACAGTGACTCTTTCACTTCCACCATTACCGTTGCCCGATCCTGGTGATTTTCACGTTCCACAATAATGCGATAATGAGGTTCCGTCCCGTCAATATTAAAAAGTACCGATTCGATCTGGGTAGGGAATACATTGACACCTTTGATAATCAGCATATCATCGGTACGTCCGAGAATACGATGCATTCGTTTCATCGTTCTACCACAGGGACAAGGCTCCGGGAGAAAGCGTGTCAGATCCCGGGTACGGTAACGAATCATCGGAAAGGCTTCCTTGGTAAGTGTTGTGATAACCAGCTCTCCCACTTCACCTTCTTTTACAGGCTCAAGGGTTTCGGGGTCAAGGATCTCAACCAGAAAATGATCTTCACTGATGTGCAAGCCGTTACACTCTGTACATTCACCGGCAACACCAGGCCCCATAACCTCAGAAAGTCCATAGTTGTCGGTTGCCCGGATTCCAAGCCTTTCGTTAATTTCATGACGCATGGCCTCTGACCAGGGTTCTGCTCCAAAAAGTCCGAATTTAAGAGATAATCCGGCTGGATTAATCCCCATATCAAAAAGAACATCGGCAATATTTAAGGCATAAGACGGCGTACAGACAAGAGCAGTGGTCTTAAAATCCTGCATAATCTGAATCTGCCGTTTGGTGTTCCCGGCAGAGATGGGAATCACTGAGGCACCAAGTCGCTCAGCACCATAATGCATACCAAAGCCACCAGTAAACAGACCATAGCCAAAGGCAATCTGGATAACATCATCAGCGGTAAGACCGGCTGCACAGAGTACCCGCGCCACCAGATCTGACCAATTTTTGATGTCATTCTTTGTGTAGCCAACTACCGTTGCCTGACCAGTGGTACCGGAAGAAGAATGCACCCGCACGACTTCCCGTAAAGGAACCGCAAACAGGCCATAGGGGTAACTATCCCGTAGATCCTGCTTAGTGGTGAAAGGGAGTTTACGAATATCATCGAGAGAATTGAAGCCCTCATAATCAAACTTCATTTCACTGAATTTCTGCCGGTAAAAGGGAACGTGGGTACCCACCCTGTAGAGGGTGGACTGGAGACGTTCGAGCTGGAGTTGCTCGAGTTCGTTACGTTTCATGCATTCTTTGTCTTCTTGCCAATACATAGTATAATTAGTGAATAATTTTATTTTTCAATTCTTGATCTCCAATAATCCGGTTTGCGGCTTAAATGCATAACCGCATGGATCAAGAGAGTTATCTTCTTCGGGTGAAACCGATAAATCACAAACTTAGGGCTCATTCAAGCCCTTAGACTGGCACGAACTCTAGCTAAGGCTTCCTCACCGTCAACGGCTTCAACCATACCAGAACGTATTTCATCTCTTCTTCGCTTAACTGTAGCAAGATGGGCTTGCGTTATACTTGCATCTACATTGCGTTCTATGCTTTCTACCAGCCTATCAGCTAAAATAAGCCTTAAACTCATTAGGTAGTGATACAGCCTCTGAATATAACTCATCTATCGTCATCGCCATAGCAGCACCTCTTCTTGAGTATACGGTTAAATTTATCCTTACAGAATAAGGCTCAGAAATATTAATTGCAAGAAGAACTCATTTTTCCCGACCAAGATAAGCCCGCTGTACATCCTGATTTTCCAGAAGATCCGCGGCAGGCCCCTGCACAATAATCTTTCCAGTCTCAAGAACGTAGCCGCGATCCGCAATGCCAAGGGCTGCCTTAGCGTTCTGCTCCACCAGCAGTACGGTGTTTCCCTCATCACGCAGACGCACAATAATCTGAAATATCTCTTTTACAATCAAAGGTGCAAGACCAGTGGAGGGCTCATCCATCATCACCAGGGATGGCTTAGACATCAAGGCTCTGCCCATGGCCAGCATCTGCTGCTCACCACCTGAAAGGGTACCGGCAAGTTGATCTTTGCGATCACGCAGGATGGGAAACAGTTCGTATTGATGTTCCATCAACTCAGCGACTACCTGTTTTCCCTGTTTCTGGATGGGATGCCCACCAAGGAGTAAATTTTCTTCCACAGTCATGGTGGCGAAGACCTGCCGACCCTCAGGCACCATTACACAACCAAGGCCAGGAATAGCAGCAGCTGTGATTTTAAGGATATCTGTTTCTTTGAAAGTGGCTTCTCCGGCGGTTGCTTTTACAAGACCGGATATGGTGGAGAGCAATGTTGTTTTTCCCGCACCATTCGCCCCGATAATAGTTACAATTTCACCGGGATCCACATGCATGGAAATATTCTTTAAGACTTTTATTTTCCCATATCCTGAGGCAAGATTTCGAATTTTCAGCATTCTTTTTTATTTTAATCCTCGCCAAGATATATCTTAATCACTTCAGGATCCTGCTGAATTGCTGCGGGCAATCCTTCAGCAATTTTTTCGCCAAAACAGAGAACTACAATCTCATCGGAAATATCCATGACCAGTGACATATCATGTTCCACCAGAAGAACGGTTATGCCTAGATCTCGAATCTTTGTTATCAAACGCGCGACTTCTGCAGTTTCATAAATATTTAAACCAGCTGCCGGTTCATCAAGGAGCAACAGGGTTGGCTCCATGGCCAGTGCTCGTGCAAGCTCAACGGCTCGTTGCTGACCAAATGCCAGACTTGCAGCATCTGTATCCGCATGTTCTTCAATTTCAAGCAGTGTCAGCAGCTCCATACCTCTGTCACGAATCTTTCGCTCTTCTTTCCATGTCCATGGCATACGAAGCATGGAAGACATAAAGCCAGCTGATGATTGAACATGACAACCAACCATCACATTTTCAAGAGCAGTCATACCACTGAACATTTTGATATTCTGGTAGGTTCTGGCCATGCCCATAGCTGCAACCTGGTAAGGTTTCTTGCCCTGGAGTTCCTTTTCCTGAAAGAGGACCGATCCGCTTGTAGCCGGAAATGTACCGGAGATCATATTAAACAGAGTGGTTTTACCAGCTCCATTTGGCCCGATCACGGCCTTGATCTGACCAGGCTCTACTCCAAAGGAGACATCATTCACAGCCAAAAGCCCGCCAAAACGTTTAGAGAGTTCTGTTACTTCAAGAAGTGCCATATGCTTAAGCCTCCTCTCCGTCATCCTGTTTGTTCCTGCCAAACAGTTGTCTCAGCTGGTGCCGAACATTTATACTTAAAATTCCATTGGGCGCAAAGAGCATAATCACGATGAGAATAAAACCGAATACGGCATCATCATAGGAGCCAAAGACACCACGCAATGAAAGAAAATTCAGGATAATCCCCATAAGCATTGCGCCCCAGAGATTAGCCATACCACCAACAGCCACGATGGCGACATATCTGACAGACTTCATCACTCCAGCTTCAGATGGGCCAATACCACCATTGTAGTGGGTGAGAAAAACGCCGGCTATGGCTGCAAAGATTGCAGAAAGTACAAAGGTCTGTAACTTAAAACGAGCGGTATTGACTCCCATAGCGTCGGCTGCCTCTTCTGAACCGTGAATACCACGTAAACCACGCCCGACACGGGAATCAATCAGATTGAGAAGCAAGACCATACCAATCAGCAGGATTCCCCAGGCAATGTAATAATTCGGAACCCGATCAGCGAAATTACCACTGACGCTAAGCCCGGCAAACAATGGGAATGCGGGGACTTCAGAAATCCCATCCGCTTCGCCAAAATACTCCACGGCAAGCACTAGACGGTAAATGATAATTCCAAAACCAAGGGTGGCCATGGCCAGATAATGTCCCTTTAATTTCAAGACAGGTATTCCGATAAATACAGCAATAAGAGCAGCAGCAACAATGGCAACAAAGCAGGCAAGAGTCGGGTTGACCACCAGGAGTTCTTCACCATACAAGGTTTGTCCAGAGAGCAAGAGTCCTGCAGAATCAAGAAGCTTCACCAGTGAATTATCTTGAAAGGAAACAAGACTGTGTGTGGTAAGAGCTGCAGAAATATAGCCACCGATGGCAAAAAATCCGGCATGACCAAGGGAAATCTGTCCTGCATATCCCATCAATACACAGAGCCCGATGATCAAAAGGGAATAGTAGGCCGACATGGTCATCTGAGTCAGATAATAGAGGGTGTCCGTTGCACTGCACAGCAACTGTATACCAATGACACAGGCAAGCAGAGGAATCAGAGGAAGAAGTCTTTTCATAGCTAAAACTCCTTCAGGGCAGATGCTTCTTTAGAACCGAACAGACCCTGTGGACGGATAAAAAGAATAATCAGAAGAATAGCAATGGCTATTGCATCCTGAAAGGCTAGCGGCACCACTGACACTGAAAATGCTTCAATGACGCCAAGCAGCAATCCGGCGGCAACCGCACCACCTGAGCTCCCCAAGCCGCCTAAAATTGCCACAGTAAAGCCTTTAATGGCGAGCCCTGTTCCCATATCATATTGACTATAGGTGATGGGTGACATCACACATCCTGCTAAAGCACCCATACCGGCACTTAAAATAAAGGAAAGGGTGACCATATTTTTGGTATTGATTCCACACAGGGTTGCAGCCTTTCGATTAGAGGCACAGGCACGCATTTCACGCCCCACCGATGTGGTTTTAAAAAAGATACCTAGACAGATAAACATCAAACCCGAAACAGCAACCACCCATAAAACCTGAGGGGATATACGAGCACCTAGAATCGAAATAGAGGTGATCTCATTGCCGACAAAGTAAGGAAGCGAACGAATAGACTCACCCCATATATGGACAGCTACCTCGCGGGACAAAATAGAGATACCAATGGTGATGATGATCATACGCAGAACAGATGGAGATTTAAGCCAGCGGATAAAGCATATCTCAATCAATGCGCCAATAATCATGGTGAGGATTACGGCAAGCCCAATGGCCAATGGCAGGGGCATAAACTGTAATAGCGTGATGGCAATCATCCCGCCAAACATAACAAACTCACCCTGGGCAAAGTTAATAATACCCGTGGTGTTGTAAATAATATTAAACCCGATGGCAACAATGGCGTATATGGAGCCATAGGTTATGCCAGCCAGTAGGTATTGGATAAATAATTCGGAAGTCATTTCAAGGACAGGTTGTTTAGGCTATAGGCTATTAGCAAATCATTTTAACTATTTAAAAATACGATCATCAGTCAACATCAGATAAACAGTGTTTTCCCTAAAAGCCTAAACACCTACAGCCTAATTAGCCTTCTTCTAATGTTAAAACCGGACTGAAGTACATCTCCAGCCCGGCATAAAATACTATACGATGGAATCTCAGCTATTACTTCTCATACGCTACAAACTTGCCGTCTTTTACAATCATCATCTGGAAGGCATCCATATCAAGACCGTTGTGATCTTCCTTAGAGAAGGTAAAAACGCCACCGGTTCCAGGGAAGTTTTTCATGTTCTCAATGGCACTGCGTACCTTATCACGATCGTTACCTGCAACCTCAATGGCAGCCATAAGGATTGTGAAGGCATCATAGGCATGTCCGCCAAAGGTTGAAGCTGGTTCTTTAAATTTTGCTTCATAACTTCTACTGTAAGCCAGAAGCAGAGCTTTCTGAGGATTATTTACAGACAAAGTATCGGCAATCAGCAAACGTCCAGCTGGAAAGATAATACCTTCTGCTGCTGCACCTGCTGCTTCAACATATTTGATATTTCCAAAACCATGGCTCTGAAAAAGAGGCACATCCCAACCAGCCTGACGCATGTTCTTAGGCACAATTGCCTGCGCTGGAACGATGGACCAGTTGATCACGGCCTGAACGTCCTTGTTTGCTTTAATTTTAGCAACCACTGCAGAAAGGTCATTGGATTTTTTATCATATACTTCAACTTCAACTATCTCGATCCCAAATTCAGGGGCAATCTTCAACAACTGTCCTTTTCCAGCTTTACCAAAACCGGTATTTCCGGCAAGAACGGCAATCTTAGAAATTCCCAATTTATTCATTTCCATGTAAATCTTCTTCACGGCATAGGAATCTTTCTGAGGAGTCTTGAAAACATAAGAGGCGACGGGGTTCACAATCACCTCGGCAGCACCACAGGAAAGCAGAGGAGTTTTAGCCTGCTCGCAGATATTTTTAATCTTCATGGTCTCTCCACTGGTGGAGGGTCCGATGATGGCAAGAACTTTCTCTTCTTCAATAAGTTGCTTAGCAAAGGATATCGCTTTTTCAGGGCTTGCGGCAGAATCTTTAATGATCAACTCAATCTTATTTCCGTTGATTCCACCCTTGGCATTCACCTCTTCTACCAGCATCTCGAGCGTTCTGGCTTCAGGGCCCCCTAAGAAAGACGCAGGACCGGTTGCAGCAAGAATTGCTCCAATTTTAATAGTCTCAGCCATTGCAGGCACTGCAAAAAGACTTACGGCAACGACTGCCATAAGCAGTTTAGTAGCTAACTTCTTCATATTTTCTCCCCAAACAATTAATATTACTTACAATGCACAGATCTGATCACCACTTAAAATGGTGTAGCCAGTACGTTGTAAAGATTCTATAGCCTTATCCATATCATCAAAGCGAAAAATCAGCACTGCATTTTCTCCACTCTTATTAACAAATGCGTACATATATTCAACATTCAAACGTTCTTGCTCTATGGTTTTCAACACTCCGGCAAGACCACCTGTTTTATCAGCCACCTCAACGGCTATGACATTGGTAATGCCAACGGTAAAACCATTTTCTTTCAACGTGGCTTTTGCTTCTTCAACCTTATCGACGATAAGACGTAAGATTCCAAAGTCAGCGGTATCAGCCACAGACAGAGCACGAATATTGATGTTTTTTGCCGCTAACGTCGCTGTGATTTCTGCCAAACGACCGGATTTATTTTCCAGAAATACTGCAATCTGTTCTACTCGCATTAAGAACTCCCGAGGGTATAAGTTATAAAGTTTTTAAAGTTGAAAGTTTTTAAAGTATAGGTACACAGCGAAGCTGCAGTGCTACGCACTTTATAACTTTGAACTTTCCACCTTCAACTTGCGGACTTGCCCGCTTTAGAGTTTACGGTTATCAATCACGCGTTGCGCCTTGCCTTCACTTCTTTGAATGGTTTTAGGTTCAACCAGTTTCACCTTACAGGTTACACCCAGCATATCTTTGATATCATTCTGGATACGGCCGGAGAGTTTTTCGAGAACTTTAATCTCATCGGAGAAAATATTCTCACTTACCTCGACCTCAACATCCATGGTATCCATATTTCCAACTCTGTTTACCACAATCTGGTAATGAGGTTCAACACCTTCCGTTCCCATCAACACATGCTCAACCTGAGAAGGGAATACATTTACACCACGAATGATCAACATATCATCGGTACGACCCGTGACTTTTTCCATGCGCACAAAGGTTCTGCCACATTCACAGGTATCATAGATCAGTCTGGATATATCCTTGGTTCGATAGCGAATAATGGGGAACGCTTCTTTAGTAAGAGTGGTAAAGACAAGTTCACCTTTTTCACCTGGCGGAAGCACCTCACCGGTATCAGGATCAATGATTTCAGGAAGAAAATGATCTTCAAAAATATGCATTCCTGTCTGTCCTTCAAGGCACTGCATGGAAACACCCGGTCCCATAACCTCAGAGAGTCCGTAAATATCAACAGCTTTGATATTCAGCTTACGCTCTACTTCATCACGCATATTGTCACTCCAGGGCTCTGCCCCAAAAACGCCAACACGCAAAGAGAGGGATTTAGGATCAACACCCAGCGATTCCATAGTCTCGGCAAGATTTAATGCATAGGATGGGGTAGCAAGAAGTACAGAAGATTTAAAATCCTGCATAATGGTGATCTGCCGTTTGGTGTTTCCACCTGACACAGGAATTACTGTGGCACCAAGCCGTTCAATGCCGTAATGCGCACCGAGACCACCTGTAAACAGGCCGTATCCGTAAGCATTGTGTATCATATCCTTGGAAGTAGCACCGGCACAAGTCAAAGCTCGTGCCATAAGTCCTGACCAGGTTTTCAAATCCTTTTTGGTGTAGCCGACAACCGTTGGTTTTCCTGTTGTTCCCGATGAGGCATGCACTCGCACAACCTCTTCCATGGGCACGGTGAAGAGCCCGAAAGGATAATTATCACGCAGATCTTCCTTTACGGTGAATGGCAGTTTGGCAAGATCAGCCAGAGACTGAATATCCTCAGGTTTCACACCCGCTGCATCCATTTTCTCGCGATAGGGAGCAACGGTTTTATAAACCCGTGCCACCAGCTTTTTCAGACGGGTTAACTGTACGGATTCAAGCCCCACCCGAGGCAGGGTTTCCATTTCTTCTTCCCAGAATAGTGTCATTTTAAACTCTCATCAATCATTTAACTATTTGCAACAAAAGAGAATATCGAATGTCGAACAAGGAATTTCGAACCGCAGAAGTGGCAAAGACCAAAACTTCGACATTCGACATTCCCAATTCGATATTCTGCGGTTCTCTTTTATTCTGTTATCTTTCGTCCTGCTGCAAACGCCTTCAAATTCACTTCACGAAAACGCTCGGGCACACGAGTATTAATAATCCCCTCATATACACTTACATCCATAGGCAGAAAAGTAGACATAGCGCCAACCATAACCACATTGGCCGCCTTCACTTCTCCGGCATCCCGTGCAATATCAAAGGCATCAACGCTTACAACATCAATCCCCTGAGCAGTAATACTATCGAGGGCATCCACAGGATATGGAATTTGACCATTGGCCACAGCCGGTGGCTTAATCTGCTGCGTATTTACAATAACCTTTGATTCTTTGTGCAGATAAGGAAGATAGCGTGCTGTTTCCATAAGTTCAAATGAAATAAGAATATCAGCCTTACCCGGTTCGATAAGCGGCGAATAGACCTTGTCACCATAACGCAGTTGCGCGGTAACCGATCCTCCTCGCTGAGCCATTCCATGAACTTCACTTTTTTTTGCATCATATCCAGCAGAAAGCAATGCATAAGCAGTAATTTCACTGGCAAGCAGAATCCCCTGCCCACCTACTCCTGCAAAGAGAATATTTCCTGTAGCAGCCATTGTTATTCTCCCTTCCTGTTAATTGCTTCAAATTTGCAGAGCTCAAAACATTGCCCACATCCGTTACACTGAACTTCATTAATCACAGCAAAGCCCTTCTGTTTTTCTTTATACCCTTTGGCAACTGCTTCCTCAGGTGTTATTGGCGTCCAGCTGATTGCAGGACATCCAAGTTTCACACAGGCCTGACAACCAGCACAATTCTCAGTGGTGGTAAGATACGGCACATGTTTTGCTTTTTTCATCTCCGGTATAAGTACACAGGGAGCTCTTGAGATAACCACAGCCATCTCATCCAGCTCCAGAGCCTTTTTAATAGCTGTTTTACATGCTTTAATCTCATGGGGATTAACAACTTCCACATGTTTTACACCCACAGCTTCACAGAGTTTTTCAATATTAATGGCATTGGCTGGCTCACCCTTGATATTACACCCCGATGCCGGATTATTCTGCTGTCCTGTCATGGCAGTAATACGATTATCAAGAATGAGCAACACGGAGGTAGAATCATTGTAGACAGAGTTTATCAACCCGTTAATTCCGGTGTGCATAAAGGTGGAATCGCCAATCACAGAAATCAGTTTTCCTTTTCCAGCATCACCTAGTGCTTTGGACATACCGTGGGCAATGGTTACCGATGCGCCCATACAGACACAGGAATCCATGGCCGACAGTGGCGGAAGAAATCCCAGGGTATAACAACCAATATCGCCAGAGACGAAAACATCTTTCATCTTAGAAAGATTAAAGAATACACCTCGATGCGGACAACCGGCACACATATTTGGCGGACGCATGGGGAGTTCTGCCGGTGGGAAAAGATCCGGTGCCGAATCAGGGTCGATGGAAGTACGAACGATTGAAGTATTCAGTTCACCCTGGTTAGGGATCAAATCTTTTCCATGACATTCAACACCCATGGCATTGATATGCATTTCAAGGAATGGATCAAGCTCTTCCACCACGTATAATTCATCAACGGTGGCGGCAAAGGCTTTAATTTCCTGTTCGGGAAGTGGCCAGCACATACCCAGTTTTAGGACCGTTGCTTCCGGGAAAGCTTCTTTCACATACAAATAGGAGACACCTGAAGTGATAAAGCCGCGTTTTTTGTCACCCGCATCCACCTGGTTATACACACCGCTTTCAGCAATCGTCCTCAGTTCTATCATGCGCTCTTCGACCACCTTGCGACGGTTTCTGGCAAGAGCCGGTAACATAACAAATTTCTGAGGCATCTTTTCGATTCCACACTCCACCTTGGAAGTCAGCATCTCTCCTTTGGTGATAATCCCCTTCACATGGGCAATACGAGTGGTGATACGAAAAAGTACCGGAGTATCAAGACGCTCGGAAAGCTCAAAGGCTTGCTTCAACATCTCTTTGGCTTCTGCAGGATCCGATGGCTCAAGCATCGGAAGTTTGGCCGCAAAAGCATAGTTGCGATTATCCTGCTCATTCTGCGAGGAATGCATTTCAGGATCATCGGCTGTGATGATAACCAATCCTCCGCGTATCCCCGTATAAGATACAGTAAAAAGCGGATCGGCTGCAACATTAAGCCCCACATGTTTCATGGTGGCCAGTGCCCGAACTCCTGCAAAAGCAGCACCAATAGCCACTTCAAGGCCAACTTTTTCATTGGGTGCCCACTCAGTGTACACACCTTCGTACTTGGAGAGGTTCTCCATTATTTCAGTGGATGGTGTTCCCGGATAACCGGAAGCTACTTTCACGCCCGCCTCGTAGGCAGCCATGGCAATGGCTTCGTTTCCAGACATCCAGAGAGAATCTGTTTTCATTGTCACTTATTTCACCTGAACCATATGGTTATTATTTTTTTGCTTAGGATCCATAAAACACACATTTTTAAAAATAAACCCAAAAGCAAGCAATCAACTGATCAACCGCTATTTTTGCAAAACCTATGCAAAGTACCCGCAAAGACTTATATGGGGCAAGGTTTTTCCGCCAAATCCACCATTACTTTTACTGATCATTTTCATAACAAATATTGAAGCATCCAGATGAAACACTGTTTCAATATCAGATATAAAATATTATACGCTATATTTACAGGATGTTACCTGCAAAAAAAAGGCATTAGTTTTTAGTTAAGTTGTAAAAAACACTTGACGAATAGACCTTTCAGCACTACCTCTTGCGTGAGCAATAAGACTGAATGACCATTCAGTCAATCATATATGTCGTTTTTTTAAGTTTGACGAATTCGTAAAAAGCTAAGACCTGCTTTTATTTGTCATTCACACGTAGGCGGTAATCCAGTTATTTCTATCTGTTCTGGATCCCTGCCTTCGCGGGAATAGTACAGCTGGAAACTTATTACGAACTCATCAGATGTAACCATTAATTCAACTAAGAGAGTTTAGAACATGTTTCTCGCAAAAATTTTTCCATTTATACTTTGGTTCAAAGGGTATAAGGGGGCATCATTTAAACTAGACCTGGTCGCCGGTATCACCGTTGCCATGGTTTTGATCCCTCAGTCCATGGCCTATGCCCAGCTTGCAGGACTTCCTGCATACTATGGTTTGTATGCTGCATTCCTGCCGCCCATGATTGCTGCACTCTTTGGGTCCAGTCGTCAGCTTGGAACTGGCCCTGTTGCGGTTGTATCTTTGATGTCAGCTGCATCCCTTGAGCCTCTGGCCACTGCCGGATCTCCCGAGTTTATCGCCTACTCCATCATACTGGCACTTGTTGTTGGTATCTTTCAGTTTTCTCTTGGCGTTCTGCGTCTCGGAATGGTTGTAAACTTTCTTTCCCATCCGGTAATCAATGGTTTTACTAACGCTGCTGCAATCATCATTGCCTCGTCTCAGTTCTCCAAGTTCTTTGGCGTTTATGTTGATAAGGCTCCGCACCATTACGAGACCATGATGCGCGTTTATAATGCTGCCATGGATTACACGCATATGCCGACCTTGATTTATGCGGTTTCAGCGGTAACCATTATGGCCCTGTTGAAAAAGTTTATGCCCAAAGTCCCAAACGTTCTGGTGGCAGTGTTAATCACCACGGTAATTTCCTATTTCACCGGTTTCAATCATGATGCCAAGGTGGATGTTTCAGCCATCAACGACCACGACATTGCCCATCAGATTGCAGAATTTAATGTAGCAACAAACCATATCGAAGAGCATGGTGGAAATCGTGCAGATCTCGGTAAAGTGATCGATGAGATTAAAGCTGCCGAAAGCGCTGGACATGGTGGCCCATCCATTGAACTAATAAAGATTGAATCAGAGGTGAGAATTCTCACTTCCCACATGGATCATGCCAAAGAAGAGGCGCATCAGCTTCGTAAAGTGCTGAGAAATCTTAAATTTGAAGCAGTTATTAACGGTGACAATTACACCTTCTACCCCAAAGATAATATTCCAGCAGGTGTAACAACCGATGGTGGAACCTGGCGTCTGAAAGTTAAGAATAAGCCTCTGGACAGCTCAAGTCTCCTGATGATGGGTGGCGGTGCAATTGTTGGCAAGATTCCAGAAGGGCTGCCAGCATTTGAAGTACCAGATCTTACCCCAAAAACATTTATGAAACTGCTGCCCACAGCAATCATCATTTCTCTGCTTGGTTTTATGGAAGCGATTGCCATTGCTAAGGCCATGGCAGCTCAAACTGGACAGAAGATTGATGCGAATCAAGAACTTATAGGTCAGGGGCTTGGTAATATTTTAGGTTCCATGAGCGGCAGTTACTCGGTATCCGGCTCCTTCTCCCGTTCTGCTGTAAACCTCTCCGCAGGAGCAGTTTCCGGTATATCCTCGGTGGTGACTTCCATTATGGTTGTTCTGACCTTGCTCTTTTTCACACCGCTTCTCTACCATCTCCCCCAGGCAACCCTTGCGGCCGTTATTATGATGGCAGTTATTGGCCTGTTGAATGTTAAAGGATTTGTTCACTCCTGGCATGCACAGAAGTATGACGGCATTATCTCTATATTAAGTTTTATGGTAACACTCTACTTCGCACCACATCTTGACAAAGGTATCATGGTTGGTTTTGTACTCTCCATGGGTGTTTTCCTCTACAAGTCCATGAGACCTGTTGTTGCCGAGCTTTCCATGCATGAGGACAAAGTGCTGAAGAGTTCCGAGCATTATCGCCTCAAGGGCTGTCGCCATATTTCAGTTGTTCGTTTTGATGGTTCACTTTTCTTTGCCAACGCCAGCTATCTTGATGAGCAGGTCGCAAAGTTCAGAACCGAACACCCCGATCTCCGTTACATCCTGCTTGATGCCAAAGGTATCAACGACATGGATGCTTCGGGTGAAGAAGCTCTCTCCATGATCGTTGATCGACTGCGTGCGGCAAAACTTGGTTTTGCCATGTGTGGCGTCAAAGGTCAGGTGATGGCTGTTATGGAAAGAACACACCTGCTGGACAAAATAGGTATGGAAAATCTGTACCCCGACACCAAGACAGCTGTTGCTTCTCTTGTTGACGAGATTCACAATGACACAGACCTTCCTGAGGGCGGTTGTAACAACTGTCCACTGACGAAGTATA
>JAOZLI010000440.1 GCA_029934915.1 Desulfocapsa sp.
ATAAACGATTGTTACAATAACACCACAACATGTGTTTTCAAATGACTACAACCGACGACTCTCAAAACAATACAGAAATCCCCAACATTGGTAAACGAATCTGCGACTCCTGCGGAACAGATCTGCCCGACGGCGTACTTTTTTATCACTGCCGAACAGAACTCGTTGCAGCAAAAGACGCAACCATTCCTGACCTCAAACACCCAGACAAACTCATTGCCCAGGCATTATCCGAAATTGCCGGCAAAGATGAAAGCGAATTGCTGGATGATATTTATCAGGAACTTATCCTCCAGCTCTGTCCTGACTGCCGAAGTAATTTCATGCGACTTATCAATTCCATGCTGAATAAGGGGTGTAAGGGCTGCCAAAAATGCAAAACAGAGCCAATCAAGAAAGAAGGAAAATTGCTAAAATTCCCTGAGAAAACTGACGAAAAAGAGTAGCAACCTCAAATACTCTCACGAAGAGATCCACCACGTCGAAAACCTCTCTTTATTGGTGGAATGCCAGGATGTGTCCAAAAGTAACCGTGACACTGCTCGTTTAGCGAAACATTTCGAACAAAATTTGATATTTCTTTTTTATGCAGTTGCAACACTTAGGGTAAAATCCCCATAGGATTTTGGAATAATAACAAATGTGATAAAATCGTCGCTCAAGGATTGAATTAAGTGTAGCGGCTCGCAATCATAAACGCCCAGGCGCGTAATAATGTTCATTTTGGGCTCACATTAAAGCCATTTACAAATTAGTGCTCACCAAAAACAAAAAGAGGACTGACAAGAAGTTACTTGTCAGTCCTCTTAGGTCGGTTGCCTCACCTAGGAATCAATATTAGTTTATCACAATTCATAAATATTGTCGAATCATTCTAATTTCAGCAAGGTCGCTTAACTCGCAACATAACCGTAGCAACCTTTGCTTTTGGGCAATTGTGAAAAAGGTGAACACGCCATTGGCAATGTTTACCAGTCCACAAATGTGTAGCGGCTGATATTGGTTATCTTCTCTTTCAAGAATGATCCTGTTTCCATTCTTCAATTTTCTCATCACCTACCTGCACTCTTGACAATATGCATTAACATATGCATAATATCAACATGGACATAAAATGGCACGAAACAAAACGGCAAAGCAATCTGAAGAAACATGACCTTGATTTCTCTCAGGCGCATAAGGTATTTGCCGGAGCAACGTTTACCTTTGAAGATAATCGGTTTGATTATGGTGAACAACGTTTTGTTACCATGGGTCTTCTGGATGATGTGGTGGTTATTGTTCACACTGAATCAAGCACACAGATTCGTATAATTTCAATGCGGAGGGCAAGTAAAAATGAGCAAGAACTCTACTTCAAAAATCTCTATGGATGAATACCCTGAAATAAGTCAAGTAGACTTGGATCGGTCTGTTTTGCGCCAAAACATGAAGCCGGTAGAAAAAAAACGACGCATTACTATCATGCTTGATACTGGAATTATAGGGTATTTTAAGGCAAAAGCGGGTAAACGAGGATATCAGACATTGATTAACGAAACCTTGAAAAAAGTTATCAGTTCGGAAATAACTGAATCAGGTAGCCTGGAAAAAACGTTACGAAAAATCATCAGAGAAGAGTTGTCTGTTGCAGGTAATAGTCAGTAACACACAAAATGTGATTGCACGGTAGCAGTAGTTACTATTTTTTCTCAGGACACCCTTGCGAAGGAGGCAAGTTATAGAGATTGTAACGAGTTTAATTTGTACCTGACCCCTTTTACTGCC
>JAOZLI010000162.1 GCA_029934915.1 Desulfocapsa sp.
GAAAAAATTACAACAGTTCAGAACGCCATCGATTACGTAAATAACTTGAAGTAATTTTTACCTGGGGCATATTGTCCCGGAATCTCAAGAGGTTTTTAATGGCTCAGCGTAGAGTGGTGGTTACCGGCATTGGTCTGGTAACACCGATAGGGACAGGAACAGAGAAGACGTGGAATAATCTGTTAAACGGGAAGAGTGGTGTCGCAGCAATCACCCGTTTTGATGCTTCCGGTTTTGCAAGTCAGATTGCTGCCGAAGTGAAGGATTTTGAAGCACTGGATCATTTTGATAAAAAGAGCGCAAAACATCTCGATTTGTTTGTACAGTATGCCATTGTGGCTGCTCGTATGGCGGTTGAAGACAGTGCGTTATCAATTGATCAACAGAACTGTGAACGGGTGGGAGTTATCACCGGTTGCGGCATGGGGGGGCTGCCTACCATCGAGAAAAATCATAATATCTTTCTTGATCGTGGTGCAAAACGAATTTCGCCTTTTTTTATTCCCATGGCCATTCCAAATATGCCCTCAGGTCATATTTCAATGCAGATAGGTGCTAAAGGACCGAATCTTTCCCTGTCCACTGCCTGTGCTGCTGGAACCCATGCTGTAGGCGAGGCGTTTCATTCCATAGTTCGTGGTGCTTCTGAGGTAGTGGTAACAGGTGGAACAGAATCTGTTATTTGCCCTACTGGTGTTGGAGGCTTTGCTTCTATGAAGGCACTGTCCACCAGAAACGATGATCCTGAAAAAGCTTCTCGTCCCTTTGATAAAGACAGAGATGGTTTCCTTATAGCAGAAGGCTCAGGCATGCTTGTTCTTGAAGAGCTTGAACATGCACTGAATCGTGGTGCTGAAATTTATGCTGAGGTTGTTGGCGCTGGTGCTTCAAGTGATGCCTATCATATTGCGGCGCCACCCGAAGATGGTAACGGGGCTGTTCGTTGCATGAAAATGGCATTGGAGAGCGCTGGACTCAAACCTGCTGATATTGATTATATCAATGCACATGGTACCTCAACCCCCTTAAATGATCGTTGTGAAACAACTGCCATTAAAACAGTTTTTGGTGAGCATGCAAGAAAACTTGCTATTAGTTCAACAAAATCTATGACGGGTCATGCATTAGGTGCCGCTGGTGGTTTGGAGGCTGCATTTACAGCACTCTCCATCAAAGATCAAATTGCTCCTCCAACGATGAATTTTGAAACACCCAGTGACGAATGTGATCTGGATTATGTGCCAAATGTTGCCAGGAAAATGGAAATCAATGCTGCCATTTCAAATTCATTTGGATTTGGCGGAACCAATGGCGTTATAGTAATGAAGCGTTTTATTGGCTAAAAAGTTAGCATAAGGAATTGCAGTGAAAATAGCTATTGGTTCAGATCATGGTGGTTTTGCCCTGAAAGAGGTCGTGTTACCATTTTTACAGAAGCTTGGTCATGAGGTGCAGGATGTCGGGTGTTATGATACAGGATCCGTTGATTATCCAGGACTTGCAGATCTGGTCTGTGAGAAAGTAAGTGCTAAGGTCGCTGAAAAAGGAATTCTTATTTGCGGTACAGGAATTGGAATGTCCATGGCAGCAAATAAACATGATGGGATTCGAGCTGCGCTCTGTAGTGATCATTACACTGCGACCATGAGTCGTGAGCATAATGATGCAAATATTCTCTGTCTTGGTGAACGTGTTACAGGGCCGGGAGTGGCTGAAGAAATTGTAAGGGTGTGGCTTGAGACATCATTTGGTGGTGGGCGGCATCTGAGGCGAATTGAGTTGTTTAGTTGAATCAACAACGTCATTAAATATCTAAACCGGCATTCCCCTGTGGTAATGCCGGTTTTTTTGTCTTAAAAAAATACGAATTAAATTTATCGAGGAACGTACAATGGCATCCCTGAAGCAAACAGATCCAGATGTTTTCAAGCATATCAACAGTGAATATGATCGACAGAGTAACCAACTTGAGTTGATCGCCTCTGAAAATATAGTTTCTTCTGCTGTCATGGAAGCGCAGGGTTCTATTTTTACCAATAAATATGCTGAAGGCTATCCTAAGAAACGATATTACGGAGGCTGTGATTATGCTGATGAGGTGGAGACTCTTGCCATAGAACGAGCCAAAGAGATATTTGGTGCAGAGTATGCAAATGTTCAACCACATTCCGGGTCTGGTGCAAATATGGCGGTCTATTTTGCCACATTAAAACCTGGCGATAAGGTTCTAGGCATGGATTTGGCCCATGGTGGTCATCTCACCCACGGTAGTCAGGTTAATTTTTCAGGACAACTTTTTAACTTTCTTTCTTACGGTGTTGATAAAGATACAGAAATGATCAACATGGAAGAGGTTGAACGAATTGCCTTTGAAAATCGTCCCAAAATGATTGTTGCTGGAGCGAGTGCCTATTCCCGTCATATCGATTTTGAAGGATTCAGGAAAATCGCTGATCAGATTGGTGCCATGTTTATGGTTGATATGGCACATATTGCAGGTCTGGTTGCTGCTGGTGTTCACCCATCTCCTGTTCCCTACGCTGATTTTGTAACCACCACCACTCATAAGACCTTGCGAGGACCTCGCGGTGGCCTTATTCTTGCGAAAGAAAAATGGGGAAAAAGTATAGATTCTAAGATTTTTCCGGGTATTCAGGGTGGGCCTCTTGTTCATGTTATTGCTGCAAAAGCAGTTGGTTTTAAAGAAGCATTAAATGATTCTTTTAAGGTCTATCAGCAACAGGTTGTCGATAATGCTGCAGCTTTAGGAAAAAATCTTGTTGGAAAAGGATTTCGACTTGTCTCGGGTGGCACTGACAATCATCTTATTCTGCTCGATTTAAGCGGTAAAGATATCACTGGAAAGGATGCAGAATTGTTGCTGGAAAAGGCGGGACTTACCACCAATAAAAACGCAATCCCATTTGATAAACAACCTCGTTTTGTCACTTCTGGGATTCGTGTTGGAACACCTGCTGTTACAACGAGAGGACTAAAAGTAAAAGAAATGGAACGTATTGCTGATTGGATCGGTCGTGTTATAGACAATCGTGATGAAGAAAATATTGCTGTGGTTCGCAAGGAAATAGAGACATTGTGTGATAAATTTCCACTTTCTGCTGTGATTTAGAATTATTTTTTCTTAGGAGTTATCAATGAAATGCCCCTACTGTGGACATCTGGATAATAAGGTCATTGATTCACGTTTGAATAAAGAAAGTACCATAACCAGAAGACGTCGTTCCTGTTTTTCCTGTGAACAGCGTTTCACGACCTATGAACGTTTGGAAGTTATGTTGCCCATGCTGGTAAAAAAAGATGGCAGGCGTGAGGTGTGGGACAGGCAAAAGACCGTCGTTGGACTTGAAAAGGCGTGTGAAAAAAGGCCTGTCAGTTGTGATGATATAGATGCTTTTGTTGATGAAATCGAAAGCAGATTACAGGATTTTCCCAAGAAAGAAGTTCCATCTGGCGTTATTGGCGAATGGATTATGGAGGCACTGCCAGGACTTGATGAAGTTGCCTATGTAAGATTTGCTTCAGTATATCGTCAGTTTAAAGACGTTAATGAGTTTATGAGTGAGTTGAAAGTCCTGTTAGATACAAGAGAAGAACAGAGAAATGATGAGACTGCCTGAGCAGAGTTCTTCTCACTGTGATAGTGACCATAAATTTATGGCTCAAGCACTTGCAGAAGCAAGAAAAGGGGTAGGCCGTACTGCGCCTAATCCTTGTGTTGGTGCGGTGATAGTGCGTGAGGGACAGGAAATTAGTCGTGGCTACCATAAAAAAGCAGGTACGCCACATGCTGAGATACATGCTTTACAAAGGGCAGGGGACGCAGCAAGGGGCGCAACCATGTACGTGACCCTTGAACCCTGTAATCATACCGGACGCACGCCACCCTGCAGCCATGCAGTTGTAAAAGCTGGTTTGAAACGGGTGGTCGTTGGTATGACTGACCCTAATCCCCTGGTTCATGGCAGCGGGATTGACTATTTACGTGATCATGGAGTTGAGGTTGTTTCTGGTATCCTTGAAAGGGAATGTTATGAACTAAATCTGCCCTTTATTAAACATATTCAGAATGCCACACCTTTTGTTGTGATGAAGGCCGGAATGAGTCTAGATGGTAAACTGAGCTACCAGGCAGGTATCCCCGGTAAAATGACAGGCAAAGAAAGTCTTGAAAAGCTTCATACGCTACGAGACACCTTTGATGCTATTCTTATTGGTCGCGTGACAGTACTTGCCGATAATCCATCCTTAACAACTCGTCTTCAAGGGGGCGGACGTGATCCCGTTCGGGTTATTTTAGATAGCTCCTTGCAGATTCCCCTTGATTCAAAAATTCTTCACTTAGATTCCAAAGCCAAAACCTATATTGTTTGTACCGAGCTTGCGAATTCAGACAAGATAGCCTCGCTTTCAGCATTAGAGAATGTGTGTGTTCAGGTAATAGATTCACAAGAAGGCGGTGGTGGGGTACATCTGAAGAGTTTGTTGCGATTCTTGGGGGAGCAGGGGATATGTTCATTGCTGGTCGAAGGGGGATCCAAAATTCATTCGAGCTTCCTCAAACAGAATCTTGTGGATAGAGTGATGCTCTTTGTGGCCCCTCTCTTTGCTGGTTCCGCTGGTACCAGTCTGCTGGATGAATTTTCGGTTGCTGATCGTGATAGCGCTCCAACACTAAAAAATATCAGCTACACTCCCTGTGGAGATGATCTCCTCGTTCAAGGCGATTTCTTTTAGAAAATATTTTTTATTTTTGGGATCTGTTCTTCCATGGCCTTCAGTGTCGGGAATGTAATGCTAAGTATAACCTCATCTTTTTCAAAGGCCGGGCTATGAGTCGTTGTGCAGGACGGTGGTAACTCCATCCTCTTGATCCGTTTGTCGAAATCCTCTTCAGCTTTATTGCTTTCAGGAAATAATTGTTTGTATAAACAGGATAGAAGGCTTGCTCCTTTTTGAGGACGATTCATTTCCTGGTGTTCCAGGATGTCAGTATAGCACTCCTCGTTGAGGAGTGTTGTAACGCTTATATTTTGTCTTCCCGCCAGATCTTTACAAAGAACAAGAAGTCGTTTTTGTTTTCCACCCCCCAATTCCAGCTGTTCAAAAAGAGTATGCAATTTTATTCTGTCTTCAACCGGGAGGGTCAGTAATTCAAGAGCAACTTTCATGGACAATCGTTCAGAATGGACACTGTTCTGTAATGGCCGTTCCAGTTTGGTTAAGGATACATATTTATTTATGGTGTGTGCTTGAGCCTTTTCGTTTAGCTGAGGAAGAAAATTTTTTGCCACATCATTAATACTCATACACTCAAGGCAATGACTGAAAAAAAAGGCTTTTTCCATAGAACTGAAACTGTACATTGTCAATTTGTAATGCAATAGATATTGCAATACTTCTTCTTTCTTTAGCTTGCTGGAAAGTACAAGTGCTGCTATGTCTGTTTCTTCAGGGAATGTGTTTTGGTAGGCCTTAACCCACTGCCGCGTGGAAAGGAGTATATATTCTATATCTCCCCTGTCTGTATTTTTCTCAACAACCAGGGGGGGGCGAACCAACCCCATGGCAGCAACAGAAGATAACTGATATTCATTTGGTGAAGAAGAAAGAAAAGGATGTAAGTCCCAAATACTTTTCGAGTTAATACTCTTTACGGGTATCTTTTTTAAATCGGCTAACAATGGCATGGTGGTAAGTGTATGGGTGGAAGAAAAAAGCACAAAAAAACCTGTGTAAACCTACAAACGAATGTAAATTAACACAGGTCCTCAGAAAAAAGATGTTTTTCTGCTAAAATCCTTTTTATCTAGGCTTGGTTAATCTTATCACGAAGAATACCGGACGGTTTAAAAGTAACGACGCGTCTTGCGTCCAGCGTGAGCTCGTCACCAGTCTGAGGATTTCTTCCTCTGCGAGACTTTTTGTTTTTCACATTGAATTTACCAAATCCACTCAAGAGGAGATCTGTTCCGTCAATAAGCGAGTTTTTTGAAATTCGTAAAAATGCCTCTACGGAATCAGTGGCCTGAGCTTTCGTTAACGAACCGTGAGATTTGTATACTTGCTGTACAAGGTCAGCTTTTGTAAGAGTCATGGAATGTTCCTCCTCTTTT
>JAOZLI010000163.1 GCA_029934915.1 Desulfocapsa sp.
AAGTCCATCCATTTAGAAATGGTATACTAAACTAATGTTAAAAACCTTTTCAAGCTATTACTATAAACTGGTTTTGAACCATCCTGCAATAACGTTACTTCTTGTATCGATGGTGGTTGCTTTCTTTGGCTTCCATACACAATCCTTCAGGCTGGATGCCTCTGCCGATGCATTGATCCTCGAAAATGACAAGGCACTGGAATATTACCGTTCCACTCGGGCCCTTTACGGATCAGACGATTTTTTGATTGTTACCTATTCTCCTGTTAAAGATATGTTCAGCGATGCGGTTCTTGCTGATCTCCATTCCCTGCGTGAGGAACTTGCGGCAATGGAGCATGTGAAATCAGTGACAAGTATCCTGGATGTGCCACTGGTCCAAAGCCCGCCCATCACACTTGCTGAATTGGCTCAGGAAGTTCCTGCGTTAGAAAGCCCTGGTACTGACAGGGAACTGGCACGTAAGGAGCTCTTGTCCAGTCCCTTGTACAGTAATCTTATTATCAGTCTCGATGGAAAAACAACGGCACTGCAGGTTGTCTTTCATAGTGATAACGAAGGGCAACGCCTCCTAAAACAGCGTAATCAGCTGCGCGAGAAACGTTTGCAAAGTGATCTTAGCGAGCAGGAGAAAGAAGCACTGGCGCTGGTGTCACAGGAGTATGACGTGCACAGTGCCATGCTGCAGAATCAGCAGAAACTTGATATTGCCGAAATTCGAGGCATTATGGATCGTCACCGCAGCAATGCCGAGATGTATCTTGGCGGTGTCCCAATGATTTCGTCTGATTCCATGGGGTATATTCGGCATGATTTAACAACGTTTGGTCTTGGCGTACTCTCCTTTATGGTTCTGATTCTTGTTATAACATTTCGAAAAGCCCGCTGGGTGGTTCTGCCCATTGTAACCTGTGTTGCTACCGGTATTATCACCATAGGTTTTCTTGGTCTGGTGAATTGGCCGGTCACCGTAGTTTCGTCAAACTTTGTGTCACTCCTGCTGATTATTACCCTGTCACTCACCATACATCTGATTGTACGGTATCGTGAACTGCAGGCTCAATCCTTGGAAATGAACCAGCAGGATCTGGTTAGAGAAACTCTGCATAGTAAGGCAGCGCCTTGTTTTTACACGGTGATCACCACAATTGTAGCCTTTGGCTCTCTGCTGTTCAGTGGGATACGGCCAATTATTGATTTTGGCTGGATGATGTCCATTGGTATTGCTGTTGCTTTTCTCGTTGTCTTCACCCTCTTTCCTGCAGGGCTGATGTTTTTTACCCCGGGAACGGCGGCAAATCATAATGACTGGACCGACAGGGTTACCGGATTACTGGCCAGATTGATTAAAACCCATGGTCTTACAGTGTTGCTGGTATCCTTTGTGCTAGCGATACTTAGTGGTCTGGGGATCAGCTATCTCAGTGTTGAAAATCGTTTTATTGATTATTTTAAATCTAAAACAGAGATTTATCGTGGTATGGAGCAAATCGATCGACAACTTGGCGGGACTACACCCCTTGATGTTATTATTGATGCTCCTGCAGAATTTTTTGAAGTGGATGATGAGGATGAGGACTTTGACGATGACCTCTTTGCGGATGACTTTGGGGACGATACCGAAAATGATGCAGGTATCACGGGCAGCAGTTACTGGTTTAACACCTTTATAATGGATGATGTCTTTGAGATACATCGCTATCTGGACAGTCTGTCTGAAACAGGTAAGGTCTTGTCCATCGCTACAGCAATGGAAATTTTAAGCCAGATGGATAAAGAGGTGGTTCTGGATAACTTTGCTCTGGCAGTGTTCTACAAAAAATTACCGATGGAAGTGAAAGAAGCATTGTTTGCCCCCTATATGTCGGAAGATGGTAATCAGCTCCGTTTTTCCATCCGGGTCTTTGAGTCAGACCCTTCATTGCAACGCGAAGCATTGCTGCAGGAGATTCGTCATACTCTGGTAACAGAGATGAATCTTGAAGAAGAACAGGTTCACTTAACTGGTATGCTGGTACTCTATAACAATATGCTGCAAAGTCTTTTTCGCTCTCAGATACTTACCATTGGCGCCGTTTTTCTGGCCATTATGGTGATGTTTAGCATCCTGTTTCACAGCGTAAAAATGGCACTGGTTGCAATTGTTCCCAATATTCTCGCTGCCAGTATGATGCTGGGCCTGATGGGATGGTTAAAAATCCCGTTGGATATGATGACGATCACCATCGCTGCCATCAGTATTGGCATTGCCGTGGATGATACCATCCATTATGTTCACCGGTTTACAGAGGAGTTCAGTAAAGATCAGAATTACTGGGAAGCTATAAAACGCAGTCACGCCACCATCGGTCGTGCCATGTACTACACAACGCTTACCATCACCCTGGGTTTTTCCATCCTGGCATTGTCAAGCTTTGTGCCCACCATTTATTTCGGATTATTAACAGGTTTTGCCATGTTGATTGCCTTGCTTGCAAACCTGACGCTGTTGCCATTACTTATTGTACGACTGAAGCCGCCTGCTAAATATGTGTAAGAAAAAATAATCACTGCCAAGAATCGTATTACGTTTACTGCTTTGGGCTTCACCCCCCTTCTTCAAGAGTATGCAGGTATTTGTTAAGATGATTTTGCTGTTCTTGAGAGATCTCTGCGAATTTCACCCCTATACCCTTGAATAATTGTTGGGGCGAGACATCTTCTAACATTTTCGATTTATAAACCCATTCTGGTATATTCTTCGGTTCAATATCGTTGGTCCATGTAACCACGCACCTTCCTTTAATCCATCCCTTTTTTTGAGGTAAATCAATCTCGATTAGAAAATGACGGCCTATTTCTAATAGCGTTTCCGTTACTAAGTAAAAACCGCCAGAGCTCAAATTACATACATAACCACATGCAACACCTTTTTCTGTTACAAAAGTGGCCCTCAAATTACTTATGCACCGAGGACTCTTTCTACATTCCTTCATAATACTATTCTTCTCCCTTTTTTAGTCGTTAAGATGCTGTTACTTTTTCCGTTCCTCAGGGATTGTTGAATGAGTCCTCAAGTACGGTTTGCTGTGGATTGATGCTTTGCTGCAACGGCGCCACTACTTATTAAATCACATTTGAAATGATTTATACAGTTCCTCTTGCTTTTTTAGTATCTGTAATTAATGTTTGAGCATATGATCATATGATTAAATATAGAGGTTCCTATGCCAGTACAACAATCCGGCAATGATATTTGTGATTGCCGCTGTATCCATCAAAGTCGTGTTGCAACGGCCAAAGAAGATGCTTTGTCCGATGAGGAAAATCAGAATATGGCCCAGCTTTTTAAGGCCATGGGAGATGCCAATCGGCTGAAGCTCCTCTGGGCCCTTGAACGTGAAGAGATGTGTGTTTGTGATATTGCAGCTTTTTTAGGTATCACAGAATCTGCAGTGAGTCACCAGCTTCGTATGTTACGACAGCTGAAACTCGTGAGTAATCGTCGGGAAGGGCCAGTGCTCTATTATCGTTTAAATGATCAGCACATGGGGCAGTTGATGAAAATTGCTCAGGAACATAGCAGAGAGTAAAAAATGAAAGTTTTTCAATTTCTAACAGATGCTGGCATTGCAAGTTGGGAACTTCTCGTTCAGTCAGCTCCTTACGTCCTTTTTGGGTTGCTGGTCGGCGGTTTGCTGAAGATATTCTTATCGGCTGACTATGTTGCCAGGCATCTTGGCAAGGGGCGATTCAGTTCTGTGTTGAAGGCCTCCATTCTTGGAATTCCCATACCTCTTTGCTCCTGTGGGGTATTGCCCGCTGCTGCTTCATTGCGTAAGCAGGGAGCAAATAAAGGCGCCACTGCAGCTTTTTTAGTGTCTACGCCAGAATCGGGAGTGGATTCAATTTCTATTACCTACGCACTTCTTGATCCGATCATGACAATAGCCAGGCCTGTTGCGGCATTTCTCTCAGCAATGGTTGCCGGTATAGGGATCAACCTCTTGCAAGCTCCGTCTCCTGAAAAAGAGCAGGGCAGCGCAATTTCACTTGCAACTGTATCTACATGTTCAGGAGAATGCGGTGACGGATGTACAGATGACCCTTTACCTATGGCAAGTGGTTTGCTGCAAAAATTGAAACAGGGGGTTCGTTTTGCTGTAACCGATATATGGGAAGATCTTGCAGGATGGTTTTTTTTAGGACTGATTGCAGCGGGGCTTATCACTGTCCTTATTCCAAATGAAGCCATTGCGGCATATCTCAGCGGAGGATTGTCCTCTATGTTGCTGATGCTTTGTCTTGGTATTCCATTGTACATATGTGCAACAGCTTCCACACCTATTGCTGCAGCCTTTATTCTTAAGGGTGTAAGTCCCGGAACGGCTCTTGTTTTTCTTCTTGTGGGGCCAGCCACCAATGTGACATCGCTCTCTGTGTTGTATGGTCTTCTTGGTAAAAAAGCCACAGTTATTTACCTTGTAGCCATTGCTGGAGTGTCAGTGCTTTGCGGGTTGGCAGTGGATTATATCTATTTATTTCTTGGGGTCTCGGCTATGGCTGTGGTAAAAACGGGTGCTGAAATTTTGCCTGAGTCTGTATCACTTGTTGCGGCACTACTTCTGTTGCTCTTTTCTATTAAACCTTTGGCTTCAGTACTTAAAGCCAAGCTTTTTAAAAATGAAGAAAGTTTCGACTGCTGTAGCCACTGACTTGCAATTTTGTGAAATGATGTGCTATAGTTCCAGCTGAATGTTCTCAATTATTGATGGTGATGGTTGTTCAGGTATTCTGAAGTTCTGTCAGAAGAGTAAAATAAAAGAGGATCGCGGTGAGTGTTTGATGCCGCAGAAGCAGTACATGGCTAGAAAAAAGAAAGAAAAGTGTTGTCACGTAACGGCGAGTACCAGCGCCAAAAAACGTCTCGAAAGGTTTTGGTCCGTTTTTACTAAAGAAGATGACGTACTTATTTGTATAAATGCCGACCCCGATGCCCTAGCCTGTGCGCTAGCCATTAAACGATTGCTGCGCTACCGGGTCAAGTCTATGGTCATCGCCCATCCCAACGAAATCAGGCGTTTGAATAATGTAGCTATGGTAGAGCGTTTAAAAATTCCTCTCGAACGTTTAGGGAATGTTAAGGTTAGGAATTTTGCAAAGAAAATTCTCGTCGATTCCCAACCCACCCACCTGCCGGTATTTGAACGGATTGAGTTCGATGCTATCATTGATCATCATCCCCTGACGGGGAAATATGAGTCCACATTTGTTGATATCAGGCCTGAGTATGGAGCCTGTTCCACCATGCTCGGTGAGTATCTGCGTGCAGGGAATATGAAACCTTCTGCTGCTCTGGCCACTGCTCTTTTTTATGCAATAAAAGTGGATACGCAGGATTTTTCTAAACATTCTGTGTTGGCTGATGGAATCTGTTTTCGCTATCTGTTTAATGTCGCTAATCGCAATCTGGTGAAGAAATTTGAACTTGCTGATCTCAGACGCTCAGAGCTTAAATATTTTAATGTTGCGTTGAGTGAATTAACGTATTCAAAGGGACGGTTTTACAGCCATCTTGGAAATGTGCGAAGTCCTGATATTCTCGTCAATATAGCCGATTTCTTAAACCATGTGGATAAGATCGACTGGGTGCTTGTTTCCGGAATTCATAAGGGGAAATTAGTGGTTATTTTTCGCTGTGATGGCTATCGTAAAAGTGCAGGAAAGCTGGCGGCACGAATATTTTCTGAGCTTGGTTCAGCTGGTGGGCATAAAGAGGCCGCTCGTGCTGAAGTTCCTCTGGATAATCTTTCCCTCGGGGATAAAGAGTTTACGACTTCGGCTTTAAAGCGTATGGCAACAAGGCATATGAAATAATTGTAACCGCTCACCGGCACGCCATCTTTACCCATTTTGGCCCGCTCACATATAACTGCATATGCTACGCAGCCCAAAATGGTCAAATATGGTGCACTGGTAAACGGTTACAGAACTGAATTTATCATAAATCGCAGTTTCCGAATAATTTACTATTGGTGAGTAATGCTAAAACCTTCCACGCTTGCAATGATTCTGGCCGGCAGCAGAGTTGATGAACTGGATGTCCTTACTTATTATCGTCCAAAATCAGCACTTCCCTTTGGTGGCTT